>CAZERV010000066.1:0-8747 GCA_964514815.1 uncultured Spirochaetaceae bacterium
CTTCACACGGTAGAAGTCGGCAGTTCAATCCTGCCATCGCCCATATTCAGTATGCTGAAACGCAGCCTTGAGCCTCTAGGCCAGCTTCAGCAGCCTGGCGGCATTCTTCCAGAGAATACATTCGATCTGCTCATGACCGAAACCCAGGAAGCGCATTATCCGGTGCTGTTCCTCCAGATAAGTATAGGCAAAGGTTCGGGGGAGCCAACTGGAGTCGGTGGCAAAGATGATGCGTTCCGCTCCAATGGTCTGATAGAATTTTTTAAAAAGCTGCTCCAGGGTCAGATCGTAGGCCATCCAGCGGGTCCACTGATTGGAACCTGAAGTGTCCACGTAGACGTTAGGGCAGACCCAGCAGAGGTGTAGGAGCTCCGTCGGGTAGCCGGCGCCAAAGTGGGGCAGTACAAAGTTCACCTGGGGAAAGTCCTTGGCTACATCGTGGATCACCAGTGGATTGATATTGATTCCTGCGGCGATGCCGCCGGCAGAGCCCAGAATACCGAAGTGGATGAGCACCGGGATGCCGTGCTGCCGGCAGACCTCCCAGAGCGGGTAGAGGCTGCGGTCGTAGAGAGGCTTTTCCAGGGCCGGCGCCAGGATCTTGTACCCCTTGAGATTCAGCTCGCTCACTGCCTTTTCCAACTTCTCCGGGGCGTTCTCGGAAAAGGGATGATGGTGGGCGAAGCCGATAAAGCGGTCCGGATGGTAGGATATAATCCGGGAAATCCGCTCGTTGCCGCCGCCGGAGACGAAGACCACGTTCTCGATCTCTTTCTTGAGGATATCCTCGTACCAGGCGTCGGAAGCTTCCCCGTCATCGTCGATCACCACCCGCTCCTCCGGGAAGTTATAGGCCTTCCTCCAGAGCTCAGCCTGCTTCCTGTTTTCTCCTTCCGTCGCGGGGTTCGCACTCGCTTCCAGCTCATAGTCCGGAAACCAGGACCCGGAGTTGGGAAAGTGGCAGTGGAAGTCGATGACTTTAATCCCCTGGATCATTGCTGTCCTCCGAGATGTTCCAGGGCTTTCTTCAAATTGTCCTCGATAAACTTTCTTCTGGAGGGTGCAACCTTGTGCTCCCCGGGATTCCACTCGGAGAACCAGTACCCAATCCGTCCATCCGAGTTATGTGAGAGCAGGAGGCACTCCCAGGCTTTCTTCGTCCCTTCCGAGTCGGGATGCTCCTGTTCGGCCTTGATTAGCCTGTTGCGCACTTGGACGGTAAGGTCCCAGATTGGCTTGGCTTGCCCTTCGGTAAAGGTTTCGATCCTTGTATTGCCCAGGTAGTCGTTTAAGGTAATCTCTTTCCTGGGCGGGTACCTGGAAAGCATCTGTTCAATGGTGATGCTTTCCAAAAATTCAAAACTGGAAAGCCCGGCGATGAACGATTCAAACACCTCCTGCGTCCGATCGAAACCGCTGTTTAAGGCGTCGATGAAGATAGTTTCTGCATCTCTCTTGAACAGGAGGAGGCCGTGCGGATTGCTTGCCGCAAACCTGCGGACACCTTCTATAACGAGATCGACATCAAGCTCCCCCTTCATCATGAGCTTGAAAAACCGGGAGGGTGTGCCCGGAAGTTGATAGGCTCCGGGAACAACGGTGAGAGCATCACCCCCCGGAATAGGTATGGAATGGGGGAAGTAGAGCTCCGGATCCGGAATATCGGGGTTCGATTGCTTGATCTGGCTGGCCAGGGCGATGAGCCAGTCGATGCCCTGGCGCCGCAGCAGCTTCCCCATTTCCCCGGTATAGGCAAACTCGGGGGGCAGGAATCCCGTGGGGTTTATTTCGAAGACTTCTCGATCGATTTCAAGGCCTCTGGCCAACTGCTTTTCAAACTCCAGTTCTGTGAGCAATTGCGGAATCGGATGCGTGTAGGTGTATGTGCCCAGGCTAAAGCTTTTGCCAAGGTTGGTTTTAATGGTTTCTACCAGGCTCGGCGCAATCTCCAAAAGCTTTTTCGAGGAATATCCCGAGATAAAGAAATCCGCCTTCATTCCATGCTTTAAAAGCGTTTCGATCAGCGGAATATATCCCCTTCGAACTATCGTCTCTTCCTCGCCAACCTCAATCTCACACCTTTGAATATTGAAGTTAAAGGCAAAGGCCACGTTCAGCATGGCAAATCCTCCTTGAGCTTAACAGGTTCGAGCGGCTGTACAGTTTGTTGCTCACTGGCTGCAGTAGTCTAGACCGCCCGGGTGGTATTGAGCCATTCCTGGAATACGCTCTCCCCGCAGCCCTTAAGGATCAACTCCTTGTCATTGCTTACACCCAGGATGCGCAGATCGATCTCATTGGCAATATAGGACCTCTGCCTGGCCCGTTCCCTGATGATGGGCATAAGAGCGTCAAAGAAGGGGCTGATATTACCGCCCAGGACAATGACATGCGGATTGAAGATATCGGCCATGGATCCGACAACGTTGCCGATGACCTTACCGACAAAATCCATGAGCTCCAGCGCATCCTTTTCTCGGGCCTTGTGGGCTTGAATCAGCCTTTCAACGAGCCGGTCCTGCTGCTTTAAGATCTGCTCGGAAGAATGGTTTTTCTTGAAATAACGGTATAGTATATTGGACAAGGTCACTATTCGAAAGCAGCCGCTTTGACCGCATTCACAAACAAATTCGTTTTCCACCACTTTCAGGTGCCCTAATTCCCCGGCAAAACCCTCGGTACCGAGGTAAATCTTGCCATCGATCACGGTTCCGAGTCCGATTCCTTTGGAGAAGTAGACAAAAAGCAGATTATCGATTTGCCCCGGGAAGGAGATGCTTTGCGCCAGGGCCGCCATGTTCGCATCGTTTCCGATGGCCACGGGGAGTGAAAAGGCATGCTCCAATCTTTCCTGCAGCCTGACCTTGGTCAAGAACCTGTTTGAGCTTTCTACCACTATACTTGTCTGGGGGTCGAATACCCCTGGAATCGCAACACCCAGACCGATCACCCTGGAGGCGACAATGCCATGTGCGACAAGAAGCCGCCGGAAAGAGGATTGAATGAAGTCTATAATTGATTCAAAGGAATCTATCTCCTGCAGGGAAATTTTTCTCTGGGCGATAATGTTGCCGTCCAGGTCCAACAGGGCGAATACGATGAAGTTGTTGTGACTCAAATCAGAAGCGATAATAGATTTTGCTTCGGGATTGAAGATCAGTTTAACGGGCCTCCTCCCGCCCGTAGATTCGAAGGACTCCCTTTCGATGAGCAAGCCCTGTCTTTCCAGGGCCGAGCATATGTTGGAGACAGTGGCAAAGCTGAGATTGAGGGTCCTGGATAGGCTTGACTTGATGACCTCTTTCTCCTTCCGGATTTCCAGAAAGATGCGCTTGGAGTTGTTTTGTTTGAGCTCTTTCTGGTTGCGGACTGTATGCGTTCTGTTAAACATAAAGGAGTTAGCTATCGTTAATATTGTAAGACTTATTATAACCTTCTAAAAAAGTTTGTCAAACATCCCGCAAGGCAGATTAAATTCTTATTGACAGTCTTATTATATGTGTTAAAATAAGGGTCAAATGAATTAAATAGTGCTAGGAAAAAACAAAAAAAGAAGGAGGTATCGTATGAAAAAACTTTTGGCAATTTTACCCGTTCTCTTATTTCTCCTGCTGATCGCTATGCCGGCTGCTGCCGGGGGGCAGGGAGAAAAGGAGGTCAAGGAAGTCGAGAAGATCGAGATCACCTACTGGCAGTACTTCTACGAGACTAAAAAGGAAACCATCGACCAGCTCATTCGTCTCTTCGAAGAGGCGAACCCCAACATCTCTGTAAGCCATCAAACGTTTCCCTATGAAAACTACAACACCAAGGTGCCGCATCCGTTCCTGCCGGCGTGGGGCCCAATGTGGTCAACCTCTACTATGGATGGCTGCCGCTCTATCTGAATGGAGGCTACCTGAAGCCCCTGCCGGCCGCGGATTTTAATCCTGCCCGGATCGAAAAGGAGTTTTTCTCTCTTGTTGTCGCCGCCAAACAAGATGGAAGCTATTACGCCCTGCCGACGGCGGTGCGGTCCCTGGCTACATTTTGGAATAAAGCCCTGTTCAAAGAGGCCGGCCTGAATCCTGATCGAGGACCGCAGGACCTGAATGAGCTGGTGGACTACGCCAAAAAGCTGACCAGGAGAGACAACAACGATAATCTGCTACAGGAAGGCATGACCACTGTGCTGAGGGGGCAGCTGCACCACTGGATGCGCGAGGTGCTCATCCGGCAGTTCGGGGGAACGCCCTACAGCGAGGATAATCGAAGCGTGACCTACGCGAGCCAGGCGGGCTACGATGCGTTTGAGTTTTTCATCGATCTGGTGAGAAAGCACCAGGTAGGGGACCCGAACTTCCTGACCGACGATGTCACCGCGTTTAAAGCGGGGAAGGCAGGCATCACGATCGACGGTTCCTTCAGGCTCGGCACCTTGAACAAAGTGGAAAACCTCGATTATGCCCTGGCGGAGATTCCTTCCCAAAACGGCATCAAATCCAACTTTGCCTCCTTCTGGGCCAACGGCATTACCAGTTTTACCGGGGGAAAGGAGTTGGAAGCCTCTATTAAATTTCTCAAATTCTTGACTTCCGATGAGGCGATGGTGATGTGGCTTGAGAATATAGGCGAGCTTCCCGCCAAGCCCTCGGTGGCATTCAAGAAAGAGAACATCGATCACCCGCGGTACGGACCCTTCATCAAGGGCCTGGAGTATGCCCATTCCACCTACTTTGTCGATGAGATGTCCCAGAGGCAGGTGTGGACCGATGCCTACGACGAAGTCATGTTAAAGGGACTTACTGTGCAGGAGGCGGTCAAAAAGGCTGCAGGGACGGAACAGGAAGTCCTGGACAAACACTATTCTTCTAAATAGGCGTATGCCCGATACCGGAGGGAGGGGATTCCCCTCCCTCTTGTTTTTCACGGCGATTACTCCTAAAATAGGCCAGACGCCGGTCATGAGATTAACCTTTGAACAGAAGAAGGCCCTTTGGGCTTATGGGTTTCTGATCATCCCCTGTATTTTTTACCTGGTTATCAGGTTCTTTCCCACCTTCAATGCCTTCTACATTTCCCTCACCAGTTGGGATATTGTCTCTACCCAAAAGGAGTTTATCGGGATCAAAAACTATGCTGTTATGATCCGCGATCCGATATTCTGGCAGACCCTGCTGAACACCATTAAATACCTGGTGTACGGCCTTCCCATTAGCCTGGTCTTGAGCTTCATCATTGCCTATTTCCTGAATAAGATCGGGCATGGGCTGGCCTTCTTTCGAACACTTTACTTCATCCCCTACATTACTTCCCTGGTTGCCGTATCCTGGGTCTGGCGCTGGCTGTATCAGGCCGCCCCTATCGGGGGCGTTCAACAACCTGCTTATTGCCCTGGGGCTGCCCCAGCAGCCTTTCCTCATGTCTATCGGCCAGGCGCTGCCCTCGATTCTGGCGCCCACTATCTGGGCCGGCCTGGGTTTCCAGGTAATTATCTATCTGGCCGGTCTGAAGGGGATTCCGCTTCATTACTATGACGCCGCAGCCATCGACGGGGCCAATAAGCGGCAGCAGTTGTTTCGCATCACCATTCCCCTGTTGAGACCGGTCATCATCTTCCTGGTGGTGACCGGCACGATTTTGTATTTGCGTATCTTCACCCAGGTCCTCAACATGACCTTTCAGGGGGAAGGCGGTCCGCTGAACTCCACCAAGCCCCTGGTGCTGCACATCTACAATACCGCCTTTAAGAGCTTTGAGATGGGTTATGCCGCCGCGATGACCGTGGTCCTGTTTGTGCTCATCATGCTCATCACGCTTATTCAACTGAAGGTTATGAGGAAAAATGAATAGGTCGCGATTATTCAAGACCCATCCGCTTGTCTACATTCTGCTGGGCGCGGGCGGACTCCTGGTGATTTTCCCTTTTTTATGGATGGTCGCCACCTCGTTCAAGCCCGGTTGGGATATTTACAACCTCTCCCTGATTCCCAGTGCGCCGACCCTGGCTAATTATGCCACCCTGTTCCGGGAGAGCATTTTCCCGCGCTGGTTCCTCAACTCCCTGGTGATCGCCCTCACCGTGACCATTTCGGTCCTGTTCTTTGATTCTCTTGCCGGCTACACCCTGTGCAAGTTCAGATTCAAGGGGAAAGAGATCATCTTTATCTTGACTCTCTCCACCATGATGATTCCCACCGAAATGCTGGTGATTCCCTGGTATATCATGTCCCAGGCATTGAGGTGGGCGGACACCTACTGGGGCATCATGTTCCCGGGGGTGATTACCGGCTTCGGGACCTTCCTGATGAGGCAGTTCTTTGCCAACGTGCCCGACGACCTGATCGACGCCGGGAGGATCGACGGTCTGAACGAGTTCATGATCTGGTGGAGGGTGGCCATGCCCCTGGTAAAACCGGCCCTGGCCTCTTTAGCGATTTTTACCTTTCTCGGCAACTGGAATGCTTTTCTGTGGCCCCTTATCGTAACCAGCAAGATGAATCTCTTTACGCTGCCCGTGGGGCTTTCCTTCTTTTCCGGTGAGTTCCAGACCGAGTGGGAGATGGTCATGACCGGCGCCTTCGTTTCCACGATTCCGGTTCTCATCATTTTCATCCTCTTTCAAAAGCAGATTGTCAGGGGTATCGCCCTGACGGGATTGAAAGCCTAAAGCGTCACTCCTGTTGGGGGCAAGCTCCGGCAGGCGGGCGCCCAGCAGGATGAGCCCGGTAAGCAGACCCCTTAGCCAGGAACGCTTTCTCTTGTATATATTCCGAATGTCCTTGCCCTGGATGACCATCTTAACCGCCCGCTTGTCCACATTTTTTGCGTTCTCGATCTGTTCAGGATGGATATAGTAGGGAGTACCCAGGGTCATCCCTTCCCGGGAACAAAGGTGACAATGAAGCGCTCCGGATCATGGATCTGAACATACCTGCCTCCGGCCCGAAGCACGTTTTCAAGGTACTCTTGCGCAACGGAAGGGTCCGGGCGGTGTAATACCGCCAGAAGCTCCTGCTCCTCTGCGTCCGGATCGCCGGTAGTGACCGCAATTTTAAAGATCGGCGAGGAACTCCGGATGGATCCCACGGAAAAGGATACCGGTTCTCCGACTTTTACATCGCTTGCCAGCTCGGAGTTATCCCTGGCGGCCGTTTCAGGCACACATCCTGACGTAACCCGATGCTGGCGTACTGCACGTTCCTTCCCTCGGCCATGGCCGGACAGCCCTGCTCATCCTCACGCTCCAGGAAATCCAGCTCTTCCATGCCCATGCTCTCAACCTGTTTCTCGAACAGGCTTTTCTTTTCGAGCCATCCCCTGGCGATCATCTCCACGGATTCCTCCGTATCGGGAAGCCCGGAACTCTTAGTGATCTGATAGGAACAGCATCCCCTTAAAGGTGTTGAGAGGTTGAAATGATTTTAATCTCTCTCAGCAGCCTGCTTCTTTATCCGAGCTTGAACAGCCGCATTCAGGTTCCCCGCCGCTTATCAGGCCGTCGATAACTGCCGCAGCGCATCCCACCCCGGGCTCTACATAAATCGCACCGTAACGGCAGTTTTGGGCGCAGGCCCCACATTCCAGGCACAGGTCTTTATCGGTAATTTCCGCCTCCTTCTCATTCTTATGAAACACACCCCGGGGGCAGACCTCGACGCATCTCCAGCAGCCGGTGCATTTTTCAGGAAAATATCGGAGCGTCACCACATTGGAAAGGTATTTCATGGTATTCCACATTATAGTATCCCCCATTTCTTTAATAGGTAAAGGATAGTCAGCCCTAAAGACACCGCTAAAGCGGTGATATAGAGGGGAAGGGTGATTTTTAATTCTTTTTTGACCCCGGAAATGCCGGTAAATGGTGTGGAGCCGGTAAAATTCAGGGCCAGGTATGAGCTTAAAGCAGGGAAGAGCAGCAGTATAAGAACCAGCAGAATGATATTGTTTATTAAAAAATCGTATTTGAGACCGATGAACAGGACGGAAAAGATCAGTCCGGCCAGCCAACCCTTTACGGCAAAGGACCGGAAGGGAATGAGAGGGAGGAGCAGGGGGGTAAAAAACGCGCCGGCCAGGACAGCCAGGATCCCCATGCTCGCAAACGGCAGGCCGGTTGAAAAGGCATCCCTGAAAAGGATGCCTTCCGGCTGAAGGCCGAATATGATGAAGACGGCCAGAAAATAGTAAAGCATTTTCCTGCCTGCCGGCACAAGTTCCATGGGAGTGAGGACGAGTCTGTCGACGAGGGAAAAACTAATGGTCCTCATTTCCTGAGTTGCGGTTTTTCCTGCCTTTAAATAAGCGGGAATGTCTTTTGCCCTTATTGGGCCGTAGGAAACAGAAAATTTTGTTTCTTTTTTGACCAGATGGGCCTGGATACCGGGGGCGCCGAGCTGAGGCAGGATGATATCACGGTGTCTCACTACATCGGTAAGCTGTGTCGCTTCAATCCTCCGGACCAACTCCCTGGTGCTGAAAGATCCTTTCCCGGCCGCGCACCAGACATTAATCCCTTTCGTGTCCAGCACGAGGACCCAGGCGGAGAGCCCATTGAGCTCCCGGCGCAGAAGATCGAAGCTCAATTTATAATTGGCCGAAACCAGGACCGGCGATTCCGGCCCGGCATTCCCGACGGCATATATTCCCGGCTCAATCGAATAATTCATTCTGAAAGAGTTGATGAGGCGGCATTTGATTTGTCCCCTGAAATCTTCGTGGTTCCACCGGGTCGATATTCTCTTTACTTCGCCGGCTTGGGTGCTGAC
>CAZERV010000066.1:8847-18068 GCA_964514815.1 uncultured Spirochaetaceae bacterium
GGGATAAGGGCTTCTCACATTCACAAAATATAGAATTGCATAAGTTTTATTTATGCATTATAAGTAAAGATAACTTTTTTCCTGGAGAAATACGTTAGCAGTATGGCCATAACTATAAAAAGAAAAGAAAACAAGTTCTATCCTTCAGCCAGGAGAGTCATTGCCCGTTTTTTCATGCCTGGTGGTGAGGGACGGGGGCATATTATCATTAAAAGAGTACTGGCCCTATCCGATCAAGAGGTACACGATATCCTGACTCAGGTGCTTCGAAACTTTGCCCGGCGCCACAGAAATATTACCAAGGCCTTTGAAAAAAGTTTCAACAATATTAAACATATTGTTGATGAGCAGAACGGTGATCCCAATTCGCTATCCCTGGAAAGAAGACTCTTAATCGGTTCTTACTTTACCCATGAATACTCTATTGAATCGGCCGCTTTTTTTAATCCATCGATAATTGAAGACCCGAACCAGACCAATCTGGAGGAAGGTCAGAAAAGAATTATCGTAAGTTTCCGGGCCACCGGCGAGGGGCATATTTCTTCGATCGTCTTTAGGCGCGGAATTATCGATCGGGACAATAATTTAATTTTCCATCCCATTAATGACCTGGTGGATGAACCGGAAGTAATAAAACGCTACATCTACAATAAACAGCAATTTATGGAAAAGTTAGAAGAAATGAATATTCGTAAAGACATCGTAGACCTGGTTATGAGCAGAATGGCCGATAAATTTACCTACGGTGAGCTTCAGGAAGCGATCCATGAAT
This sequence comes from uncultured Spirochaetaceae bacterium, assembly GCA_964514815.1. Taxonomy (GTDB): domain Bacteria; phylum Spirochaetota; class Spirochaetia; order SZUA-6; family DRHE01; genus CAZERV01. The sequence goes on from CAZERV010000066.1 coordinate 9,620, forward strand.
GCGTGAAAGATATTAAGTTAACCTATTCCAAGAGGAACGTGATCAGGGCTATTATCTGGTTGGCCAGCGCTCATTATGAGATAACCTTCTCTTTAGATACGGCCATTTCCGAAAGAGTAATCTTCCCGGTCTCAGATTCTGAGAGAAACGGCATTGAAGATGCCCGCTTTGTCCGGTTTATCGATGATGACGGCAGCGTAACCTATTACGCCACCTTCACTGCGTTTAATGGATTTACCACCATGCCGAAACTATTGAAAACGAAGGATTTTTATCATTTTGAAGTCAAACCCATTCATGGCAGATCAGCCAAGAACAAAGGCATGGCCCTTTTTCCGAAGAAGATTAACGGTCGCTATGCCATGATCTCGAGAATCGACGGATGCAATAATTATGTGATGTTTTCAGATAATATTCAGATATGGCAGCATGCTCAAAAAATTCAGGAGCCCGAGTATCCCTGGGAGTTCATGCAAATTGGCAATTGCGGCTCGCCCATTGAGACGGGAAAGGGCTGGCTGCTCATTACTCACGGAGTGGGCCCGATGAGAAAGTATTGCCTGGGGGCAATCCTTTTGGATTTAGATGACCCGAGAAAAGTAATAAGCCATCTAAACGAGCCTCTCTTAATGCCGAACGAGGAAGAAAGGGTTGGCTACGTGCCGAATGTAGTTTATTCCTGCGGTGCAATAATCCATAATAATGAGTTGATCCTTCCCTACGGAATCTCAGATTCAGCTTCCGCTTTTGCTTCAATCCCTATGGACGAGCTTTTTTCTAAATTAAACTAATCATCTGCTTAAGATTCTCTTGTAGACCTCCAGGTAATCGGAAACCATTTTTTCCCGGCTGAAGTTTTTTTCCGCCCAGCTCCGGCAAAGCTCCCGGTTGATGGCGCCAATATTCTTTAACGCCTCTAACGCTTCATCGACATTGTCTACCAGAAAACCGTTTTTTCCAGGCACGATCAGCTCAGGCATGGACCCTTTATTGAAGGCTACCACCGGGGTGCCGCAGAACATCGATTCAACCACGCTCAAGCCAAAAGGCTCGGCGAAATTGATTGGATGCAGCAGGGCATATGCTCCCCCCAGCAATTTGTCTCTCTTTTCCGGGCCCGAAGAGCCTAGATAAACAGTATCATGGTTATTGAGGAACGGCTCTACCATTTCCCGGTAGTATCTCTCGTCCTGGATGATTCCGGAAATGATCAGCTTCCTGCCGAACTTTTTGGCAATCTGAATTGCCTCATAGGTCCCCTTATCATGGTGGATCCGGCCGAAATAAAGTAGATAATCGCCCCCTTCTTTTTTGAGCGTGAAACTATTCGGATCTATTCCGTTATATACAGTGGCAACATAGCTCAGCTCAGGTCGCCGGTCGGTATTACTGATCGAAACATAGTAGTTTGTGCTGTTATACTCCTTAAAGACCGGAATAATCTTGGGGGAGGAAAAGCCATGGATGGTGGTCACCATCGGTGTTTTAATCAAACGGGAGTAGGTCAGCGGTAGAAAATCGTAATTGTTATGGATAATGTCGAAATTATCCGCCTGTTCCATCATATGGCCGATGTGCAGGCATTCCCAGACCTTGGGATCAAGGCTCTTGTCCTCTTCATAGGGGTATCGGCAAATCGATTCCAACTTTCCCTTAGTAATCGAGTCGGAAGTGGCAAAAAGAGTAACATCCTGCCCCTTTTCGACCAGTCCTTCGGCGATATTGGAGGCAACCTGCTCCCAGGCCCCGTAGTGGCGAGGCGGCGTTCTCCAGCAGATTGGCGCCAGTACTGCGATCTTCATCTTACAGCGCCGGCCTGCTCATAAGCGGAAAGAACCGTCAAATGAGCTATCAGATAGGCCAGGGTGCTCTCTGCTCCCTGGTTTCTATTTACCCCATCGCTTTCCAATCCGTCGTTGCAGCCGCAGGTTTCAAAATCGTATAAAGGAATGCATAAATCATTTTCTCCTAAAAACCACATAAAAGTGCTGAACATCTTCTTGAGATACTCTTTATCCTTAAAAACGGCATGGGCCTGGTAGAACATCAGTACCTTGGCCATGGCATTAATCGGCTGCTGAGCATACTGAGAACGGCTGCCCTCCTTTTCATACCAGCTATCGCTGCCAATCAGGGAAACATAAGCGTTTTCAAAGGAAACCTTTTTTAAGAATTCCATTGATTCCCTGGCTGCCTTCAGGGTTCTCTCGTCCCATGTAATCTCATAGGCATGGAAAAGAGCGAGAGGTATGATGCCGTTGTCATAAGAAAGCCTGGGCTCGAACCAGTGCCAGTCTTCCTCTTTCTCAGCCTCATATTGGTCGACAATTCTGCCGGTAAGGTTTCTCAAGGTCATGTTCATACCTTCATCAGCAGGGAAATGGTGCAGGTAATGAGAGATACCAAGGATGCTATTGGCCATCCCCCGGAGGTATCTCAATTCCCGGTAATGTGGATACGCTTTCGCCAACATTTCTCTTCCTAATTGAAAATAGGTTTCTTTGGGTGAGTATCGAATGAGATAGCCCAGGGCCCAGATCGTCCTTCCGAAAGAATCTTCTGAGCCTGTTTCATCGAGAAAGTTCCTGTTATAACTTAATAAGTTCCTGAATGTGCCGTTTTCATTCTGCATGTAATGGATGTAACCCAGGTAAACCGGCAGCAATTCTAAAGCGTCGCGGTCCCTTTTTTGACGGTAGGCCATCAAGCACATTAGAAGAGCCCTGGCGTTGTCATCGAGGCAGTAGCCCTCTTTAAGATTCGGCACATTATACTTGGCATGCTGAATAATTCCGGTACCATCGGTCAGTCTTTTAACATGGGCAAGATTGAACGGGGGAAGAACCAAGGGATTGATTATCGATTCTTCTTCAATTTTTTCAACTGTATAAGCAGCGATAGTATCGGCGGCCAATTTAAAGTACTGTCTGCCTATGGCCGGCCAGAGTGTTTTTTGTCCGAAATTATAGGCATACTCTCTTAATTTGAACAGCTCCTCAGGCTTATCGAAAAGCTCATTTATGATCTCAGCCAGCTTCTTAGAATGATTGAAATTGAAAAGCCTTCCCCGCCCATCAGCGAGAAGCTCCTGGGCATGCCAGTAGGGGGTAGAAATCACTGCGGTGCCGGCTCCCACTGCATAGGATAGGGAGCCGCTGGTAATCTGGTTTTCATTAAGGTAGGGTGTGATATAGATATCGGTGGCGGTCAGATAGCCAAGCAGCTCTTCGGTATTGACAAAGCGGTCGTCAAAATAGACACAATTCTTAAGATTGTTTCTCCGTACCAAAAGCTTAAGATAGTTCCTATATTCCTCTCCGGAGACACTCAATACCTTAGGATGGGTCTTGCCTAATATTATGTATATTACTTCAGGATGCCTCTCCACAATCTCAGGCAGGGCATTAATCACGGTTTCAATACCCTTGTTTCTGCTCAACAAGCCAAAGGTAAAAAGGACTTTTTTATTTTCCAGGTGGAATTTCCTTTTTTGTTCTTTGTTTTGCACAAAATCAAACTTCGGAACTCCGTGGTGTATCAATTTAATTTTGTCTCGAGGTATTTCGTAGATCCTGGTCAGGAAGGAGATGGCCCGCTTACTCATGACCACGATTTTCTCTGCCCTCTTCCCGATTTCCTGGATACTCATTTTCTCATTAAATGAAGGTTCCTTTAAAACCGTATGCAAAATAGCAATCAGGGGTATCTCCAGCCTGTGCACAAGAGGAAGTATGTAAATACCGCTTTCCCCGCCAAAGATACCGAACTCATGCTGTAAAAAACAAATATCCGCATCACTGTAATTTATATATTTCGCTGCTTTGAGATAATCCCTCTGGTGGTCGGTCCTGATTATCTGCTGTACTTCTTCCGGGTAATTATAGCTCTGATTCTGGTCATCCATGGCCACGATGTAGGCATCCGCTTTAACATCTTCTTCTTCATTATTGACCATGGAACCTATGAAGTTTCTGGTAAAAGTGGCAATACCGCACTGGCGAGGCGGATAATTCCCTATACAAGCAATTTTAATCTTCTTCATACTTTAATGATAGCAAAACTTATAATCTTTTGCTACCGCTTATGAAGAAAACTCGCAATAAGCCTGCAAACCCACTCAGCCGCCCTACGTTCCCCGGTCTTTAGGTTTCACCAAAGAAGCCAGGGAAAAGCTCATCGCCCATTATGGACCGGCAATGTATCTGGAAGAGACTTCAGGCAACCAGGTTAGCCCATTTGGTTACATATTTTAGTAGTATACAGAGAAAGCGGGTGCGCATTGATTATTCTCCGTTATGGCTTCATAATAATCCTCCAAGGCAAATCCTGATCAGAAAGAGAGGGAGGTGAGGAGGATGATAAAGCTTAGCGCATTGCTCGTCGTGGCGTTGATCGTGATTCACAGCATCAGCGGGGAGAAACGGTCTGCAGAATACGACCCCGGCAAGAGCTACCGACCCTTCGGCCGGTAGGGCCGGGCACACTGCACTAAGGAGGTAACCATGATTGCTAAGGTTATCATCAAGCTGATTCGAATACTGAACTCCAATCAAAAGGTAGGCGAGGTGGCCGGGGGCATTGCCTGTGGGATCATGCTGGCTCTCATTCCCAGCATGAATTTGCTGTGGTTCACTCTGCTGCTGGTCACCTACCTGATCAAGGTCAACTTCGCAGCCGAGCTGCTGTTCCTGGCCATCTTCAAGCCGATCGTGCCTTTGGCGGATCCTGCCCTGCACAACCTGGGCACCCTGGTGCTTGCCTTCGGTCCCCTGCAGGGCTTCTATACCTTGATTTACAATCTGGCCGTGGTCCCTTTCACCCGCTTCAACAACACCATCGTGATGGGCGGGCTCATCGCCGGCATCTTGCTCTGGGTCCCCCTGTTCTTTCTGTTCAAGTTCCTGGTAACCCTGTACAGAGAAAAGATCAGGGACAAGATCAAGGACAGCAAATTCGTGAAGTGGTTGACCAGGCTGCCCATCGTCTCCGGGCTGATCAAGGTCTTCGCCAGGGCCGGTTCGATCAGACCAGGTCTGGATTAGGGGGAGCCTATGAAACTGGGAAAGCTTATTGTCTTCCTCGTTCTCGTGTCAGCCATTGTGGTGTTCAACTTCCTGTTCAAGGACAAGCTCATTGAACGGGGATTGGAAGCAGGGCTGCAGTCGGTTTTTCAGGCCCGGGCCGAGGTGACGGACCTCACATTTCAACTGCTCAAGGCCAGGATCCGTTTTCTGCATCTGCAGGTGGCGAATAAAGATGCACCAATGAAAAACCTGTTCGAGCTGGGTCCCACGGAGGTCGATCTGAGTCTGGCCGAGCTCCTGAAGAAGAAGTTCGTGATCGAAAATATCACCTGCCGGGAGATTCGCTGGAACACAGACCGTCAGAGCTCCGGCGCTCTGGAGACCGCTGAACAGGCCGGGAAGGAACCTGAAAAAGGGGAGGGCAAGAAGAAAATTCTTCTCCCGGACAAGCTCTCCACGCTCCTGAACTTTAAAGCCACTCAGTTGATCGAGGAGCAAAAGGACAAACTTAAAAGCTTCGGCAAGATCGATGAGGTGAACGCCTCAATTAACGAATCCACGGACCGCTGGGAGACAACCCTGAGGGATATGAACAAGGATTTCGACACGGTCTCCAAGGGCATCGCCGCAGTGACCAAGATCGACTTCGGCAGTCTGAAATCCGTCGGTGAGGTGCAAGAAGCGTACACCCAGGTGGAGGTGCTGGCCCCGCTGGTGAATCGGCTGCACGGCGATGTGGACCGGGTCAACTCCGGGATTCGGGAAGATCTGAAAACCATCAACCGGGAAATCAAGGGAATCTCCGGCCTCATCGAACAGGATTCTTCCTACTTGAAAGGTCTCGTGCGCCTACCGGAGGGAGGTCTTGAGGGACTTATGTTTTCTCTGATGCAGAATTACTTACAGCAGAAGCTGGGCCGTCTCTATGGTGTGGCCATGAAAGCTAAAATTGCAGCTTTGAACATGCGGGAGAAACGCAAAGAAAAGAAAAAGATGACAGCCCGTGGGAGAGGGGAGGATATTCCTTTTCCCACCACCATATATCCCAAATTCCTGCTCAAACATTTCGGCTTGTCTATGAGCCAGGACCCCTACACCGTAAGTGCCGATGCCTGGGACATCAGCTCCAATCCGGACCTGTGGAACAAACCTGCCGGTTTCGAAGTCACCTATGCCGAAGGGCCGCGAAAGGTCCTGGCTTCAGGAACTGTAGATTCCCGATCGAAGGCCGAACAGCCCCTGCGGCTAAGCCTCGAAGCAAGCAATTTCCCCTTCGAGCTGAACAATCCGGACCTGTTGAAGATGAGGTATCTGCGGGGCACCTACCAGATGGACTCCACCCTGGTCATGGACAGGGAAGATCAAACCACCGGCACGGTCCGTATCCGCATCCTGTCCCTGGAGATGGATGCCGGCGGCACTCAGGATCTGATTACCCGTATTGTCTACGACACCCTGCGCGCCTCCTCGGATATCAACCTGGACGTAGATTTCCGTGTTACCCAGCCGGGGAACACCTTCAGCCTGAGTGTCCGGAGTAATCTGGATGATGCCATTTCCAGACAGCTCGGCAAAGAGGCGGGCACCCTGGTGCAGCAGTACCAGGCCCAGCTCATAGAGGAGCTGCACCTGCGCCTGGCGCCGGAGCTGGAGAAGAATAAAACCCTCCTGGGTTCCTTCAAAGATGTTCAATCCGCCGGCTTGCAGGACAAGGCCAGGTTGAACGGGTATACCAAACAGTTGGCCGCCAAACAGGAAGAGTTCAAACAGGCGCTTTTAAAGCTTGGAGGCAGCAAAACGCTTCAGGATGCGGTCAAAAAGCTGAAGCTGCCGTGAACGCGATACGACATCGGGCAGAGGCCGGCCTCTCCAATGGCCGTAGATATTTACTTCTAAATAAGTTAACATAATTGTGTGGAACGAGTCTTTCACAGGTTTAAGAGTTTTCTTGAGCAAGAAGAGCATGAAATCTTGGAGTATGTGCATATGACAGTTTACGAAAGGCAGGCAATTGCACGTGAGCTAAAAAACCGTGCTTATGGTCGGAATGTTCCTGATGTGAGAGAATTCCACAAAAGACAGTGAGTGCCGATCATTTCTCAAAGGATATCCGGGATTTTATCAAATGTTTGCACAATAATAGTGTCCGGTACTTGATCGTAGGCGGTGAGGCGGTAATCTATTACGGAAATCCGCGTTTGACTGGTGATGTAGATTTTTTCTACGATTCGTCAACAGAGAATACTGAAAAGCTGTATTTAGCTCTAACTGAGTTCTGGGCTGGCGACATACCCGGATTGAACAGTGTAGATAAACTTCAAGAGGTTTGTGTAATAGTTCAGTTTGGAGTTCCGCCGAATCGAATTGACCTGATTAATTAAATCGATGGCGTTAGTTTTGAAGAAGCCTGGCAGAATCGGGAAACCTCCAGCCTGGAACTTATGGATACTCAGATCTCTGTCATTTTTATTGGAATCGATCAGCTCATCGTAAATAAAGAGGTAGCCGCTCGTCCTAAGGATCAAGAGGATTTGAAATACCTCAGAATAGCCAGGGAAAACCGGCGCCGAAAAAAATTGGAATCTCTGGATTTACCAGGTCCAGAAGACGGCAATCGCTCCGATCTTAAGCGCTCTAACCATCCGTAAGGGTACAATTCAGGTAATCCGTCGACAAGAGTTTGAACGGTATCAGAGCAGTGTTTCAGATTCAGAAATGCAGGATAATGAACGAGCAACAAAGGTCAGACCTGGTTCAGGCTGATGATTAAGGGCTGGCTTTGGGAAAATATTTAAGCTCAGGCAACTGACCTCAAATTCCTCTAGCTCATCAATCCTTTTGCGAGTTGTTTCCCGAATTCCCCGGGAATTTACTGAAAAGATCTTCCGGAAAGACTGATAAAAAATATGATTGTTGCAGGAGAGGGGGAGCCACTGGGATTCTCCCTATGAACTTTACTACCGGGGGTGGCTGGATCCGATATTTTTGGGAAGATATCCTGAAGAGGGAGTGGAGCTTATTAGGATTGCCCTCTTTACCAGGGTATACCAGGCCTGGGGCCAGTGGATCGTATTGTTTCTGTAGGAGACTACCCGGCCTCAGTGGAAGCCACCACGGACAGGACCTCGATGCCTCGGAAATGATCGCCGTGGCTGTGGGTCAGAAAGGCAAAATCCAGGAGTTTCGGATCGAAGCCGGTCGCCTCGGTCCGCTGCCTGAGCTCCCTGAAGTTGAAACCGTTGTCCATGTTATACCGAAAAAAAACAAATGCCGAAGTTTATTCGTTTCTTCTTTCCAGGAAAAGAAATAGCATTGAAAACTTCGGCATAATATTTTCTGATTGGCAAAGGCCTTCTATGATGATGAAGCTGGACATTTGTCCGGACATTATCCAGGAGGTGCCACATGCACGAAAAACTATTATT
>CAZERV010000067.1:0-17950 GCA_964514815.1 uncultured Spirochaetaceae bacterium
AATTGATAGTAAAACTTATATCAATTGAACGGCGTTCATGATGATATTTTCAGATAACTGCTCTATGGCCAGGGGATTGGCCTGAATAAACGAATTGCCGGCAGTATTTCCCACAATTATGCTCATCTGTTGTCAGACATGGAAAGGAAGATTATTTTCTGTAGCACTAAAACTCCGTTAGATCACAGCTGCTTCAATACTATTTGTGGTGTTGCGCGGTAACTCGTCGTTCGTCACATAGGCCGCCACAGGACGATCGATTGATGCCGACAGGTAATCGAGATCTAAATAAATCTTTGACGCCCGGCTGATTATTGAGGCGTCTGGTTAGGCCAGTTTACCCACTTGCTCGTCTTAAGCGCCAATAATTTTTTTACTTTTCTAACCAGGTCTTCCGGTTGAGCCGGCTTGTCAATGAAATCATCCACCGGGAGGTATTCTCCGTCTGTCTCGGTTGAAAAACCAAACCCCGGGCGTCGAACGTTGATGGCGGTGACCATTAAAATCGGAACAGGAGCAAGAGCTCGTTCCTGTTTCATTTTGACCGCATAATCAAATCCCTTGCTCTCTTCTTTTTTGCCGAACATTACATCGAGGATAATCAGGTCGGGTCTTTCATCCTTTGCCTTCTTTAAACCCTCATCAGGATTAAAGGCAGACAGTACCCGATAGTTTTCCGCTTCCAGTGTAATTTTCATCGCTTCCACCGTATCCTCATCATCCTCAATGATGAGGATCTTTGCCCTTTCAGCCATGATAATTCCTCCTTATTTATTTATCATCTTCGGCAGGGTAAATATAAATGAGCATCCCCTGCCTTCATCGCTTTCCACCCGAATTTCGCCGCCATGCTCTTCAACAATTTGTTTCGCAATTGCCAGACCCAAACCGGTCCCATCCCTGGTCAGCTCCCGGGCCTCTTTTGCCCGGAAAAAATCATCAAAAATGTTTGGCAATACCTCCTTTGGAATTCCGATCCCGGTATCCCTTATGGCAATCCGGATAAAACCGCCCGCCTTCAGCTCCTGAAAATCAAGGGTAATTTTCCCTCCCTTTGGCGTATATTGAACGGCGTTCATGAGTATATTGGCAAATAACTGCTCTATGGCCAGCGGATTGGCCTGAATAAATGAATTACTGACAGTATTTCCCACGATTATGATCAGGCCTTTTTCTATAATCTGCGGATTCAATTGTTCTACTACTCTTTTTACCAATTCTGATAAGAGCACTCTTTTTTTCTCCATCTTTTCCGTTACTCTCATTTTGGAGAGAGCGAGTAGATCGTTTAGAAAATTTAACAAGCTCAGGCTTCGCTGCTCGGCGCGAGCGACCATCTCCCCGGATTTTTCCGATACCGGGCCGGTCAGGCCCGTTAAGACCACTTTGAGACAGCTCTGGATGGCTGAAAGTGAGCCTTTAATATCATGGGCCACACCCTGTACGTATTGTGATTTTAATTTATTAGCTGCTTCCAGCTCATTTTCTCTCTTTCTTAATTTATTAACAATCGTGGTTGTCAGATAAACAATTATATATAAAGTCGAAGAGAAAGTAATATATATCCAGATAAAGTAGTTTAAATCCAAATAGCATCTTTCTGCGGGAATAAGTTCGTTAAGATGGTGATGGGGCAATAAACCCAGGCTCTCACCGCCGGTGGATATTCCGAAGAGAAAGACAACCAGGGTAGCCTGGAGGTAAGCTGCCTTATTTGAGAGGAGAATACTCGCAATTACCATATGGAAGATGAAATAGAAGATAAACGGGTTTTCATAGCTCCCGGCAAAATGGATCAGATAGGTCAGCAGGATTAGATCAAGGGAAATCTGGAGATTGGCAAAAAAGTACGCCCTTTTGAAACCCCACTTAAAATCTCTATAAAAGAAAAACAAGGAATTATAGAGAATCAAGATCAGGTTGCCTGCATAAAGCATCAGGAACGGCAGGTTCATTTTAAGAACGTACCGGGCGCCGGTAAGAACCAGAAATAACCCGATTGCGGCAAGCCATCGCAAATTTATGAGCCACAATATTCTTTTTTCCAGGTCTCTTACCGGCAGGAGCTGTTTTAGCTCATCCATTAAAATTTCTTAATTCATTTTAATCGTAAAATGTAGCGGCATAAGGACAAAAGCATCCGCTTGGGCTCGCTTTCATTTAAGAAGCCGATGTTGTCTTTTGCTTTCGCTATATTTTCTTTAGCCAGCTCGATCGTATCGATATCATCTGCGAGCAGGGCATCGTTATCGTTATGATCGTCGATGAGTTGATAGGCGAGCCCGAAATGAAGGCCGAAGTCGGTCAGGGACCGGACCTCCTCCGCATCCGCCCCGTTCAACATGGCCCCGCATTGGCAGCAAGCCGACATGAGATTGGCTGTCTTGTTCTCCAATATGTCCAGGTATTCCTGTAAGTCCGGATTTATTTTGCGCCTGATGATATCCTGCTCACAGATTTCACCCAGGCACATTTTTTTGGTTACCTCACAGAAAATCTGAAATAACTTTATCTTTTTTTCCTGGTTCATTATCTCAAGCTCGGTGAGAAGGGAAAAGAATTGTGAGTACAGGATATCGCCGGCAAGAACGGCGATCTTGCTGCCGTATTTTGTATTCAGGGTGGACTGTTTTCTCCTGTACTCCGTCTCGTCGATTACATCATCGTGAACGAGGGAGGCGGAATGGATCAGCTCCACCGCGGCGGCCAGATGAATCAGTGATCCGTTGATAGAAACGCCCGGGTCCTGCAATGATTTTGCCGAAAGCAGTACGAGGGCCGGACGAAGCCGTTTACCTGCGTTAAGAAATAAATGATTTACCGCCCGATAGGCGAAATCATACTGGTGAATACCGGCACTGTTCTCTTTCCAGATTTGCTTAAGCTGCTTTTCCAATACTTCTTCGACGAGTGTGAGCTCTTCATTTATAGGCCCAAATATTTGCTTTAATTCCATATCAGTATTATGTCTGAAAAGTCCTTCCTTTTCAACTAAGGCGCTTCCTCAATCGTAATCGTATCTGTCGGGCAGACATAGGCGCAGGCGCCGCAGCCTATGCAGGTGTCTGCGACTTTATCGAAAGGCGTCTTTACCCTGCGTTTCATCCCTCTTTCGGAGAAGCTTATGGCGTGACGCTCGGTAATCTCGGCGCAGACCCGAATGCACAGGCCGCAGAGGATGCAGTTCGTATCCACGAGCTGCGGCGCCCGGTAGAGAAGGTACTCTCCGACCATATCCAGGGATGCCCTGTCTTCCGGCGAAAAGCCCAGCTCTGCCGCCAGTCTCTTAAGCTCTTCGGAATCGGGACATCTTGAGAGGAGAAGCTCGATAATAAAAACTCTGGCCTCTTTAACCCTTTCCGAATCCGTTACTATGGTAAGCCCGTCTTCAACCTGGGAGCAGCAAGCCGGGATCAGCCGCGACCGCCCCGGGACCTGCCGGGCCGTTACCTCGACCAGGCAGATTCGGCAGCCTCCGTAGGCTTTAAGCTTATCGTTATGGCAGAGGGTCGGGATCTTGACTCCCACCCTTTTTGCCGCTTCCAGGATGGTTATCTTCTCCTCGAGTTCCATATTTTTATTGTCTATAGTCAGATCTATCATCATTCAACCCTCACCGCATCGAATCTACAGACACTCAGGCATATCCCGCATTTGATACATTTTTCCTGCTCGATGACATGCACCTCTTTGCGCTCACCCCGAATCGTATCCGAAGGGCAGTTCCTGGCGCACAGGGTGCATCCGTTGCATCTATCCTCCAGGATATAATATCGTATCAGCTCTTTGCATACCCTGGCCGGGCATTTTTGGTCCCGAATGTGAGCCTCATATTCATGGCGAAAATGCTTGATAGTGGTGATCACCGGGTTGGGCGCGGTATTTCCCAGCGCGCACAGGGCGGTGTCTTTTATCAGTTTTCCCATTCTTTCCAGGAGATCGAGATCTTTCTCCTCACCCTTCCCCCGGGTGATATTCTCCAATATATTGAGCATGTGCCGGGTCCCTTCCCGGCAGGGGGTGCACTTGCCGCAGGATTCTTCCTGGGTAAAGGAGAGAAAATACCTGGCTACTTCCACCATACAGGTCTCTTCATCCATGACGATCATCCCGCCCGAGCCCATGATCGCACCCGCTTTCGTTAAAGACTCGTAATCGACCGGTATGTCCAGTAAAGATTCCGGAATGCATCCGCCCGACGGTCCGCCCGTCTGGACGGCCTTGAATTTCTTGTTGCCGGGGATGCCCCCGCCGATATCATATATTATCTCCCGCATGGAAATGCCCATCGGGACCTCGACCAACCCGGTATTATTAACCTTTCCGACCAGGGAGAACACCTTGGTCCCCTTACTGGTTTCCGTTCCTATGCCGGAGAACCACTCGGCCCCGCGGCGGACGATATGGGGAATATTGGACCAGGTTTCCACGTTGTTGATATTGGTAGGCTTGCCCATATAGCCCGATATGGCCGGGTAGGGCGGTCTCACCCTGGGCTCGGGCAGCTTGCTCTCCAGGGAGCCGATCAGGGAAGTCTCTTCTCCGCAGACAAATGCGCCCGCTCCCCTGTTGATGGTGATGTCAAAGGAAAATTCCGTTCCCAGGATATCATCTCCCAAAAGTCCGTATTCGCCGGCCTGCTTCATGGCCTTCAGTAGTCTCTCCAGGGCCAGGGGATATTCATTCCTGATGTAGACAAAGCCGTGACCGGCGCCTATCGCCCTGGCGCCGATCAGCATCCCTTCCAGCACGGCGTGAGGGTCGGATTCCATGATAGACCTGTCCATGAATGCGCCCGGGTCTCCTTCATCACAGTTGCAGATAATATATTTTGCATCGCCCGGGGCGTTCCTGCAGAACTCCCACTTTCTCCCGGTCGGAAAGCCGGCTCCTCCCCTGCCTCTCAAGCCGGAGCCTTTGATTTCTTCAATTATTTCTTCGGGCGTCATGGAAGTGAGGGCTTTGGCCAGGGCCTTGTACCCGTCTCTGCCGATATATTCGTCGATATTTTCGGGGTCTATGATTCCCCGGTTGGCCAGGGCGATCAACTGCTGCTTGCCAAAGAAACCGATATCCTTCATTTTGGGAATGGGAGATTCATCTTCCGGGGGGGAATACATGAGCTTTTCGACCGGTCTTCCCTTTAAGAAGTGCTCCTCTACCAGGTGGGGGATATCTTCTTCGGTGAGCAACTGGTAAAAAATACCCTCCGGCTGGGCCACCACTATGGGCCCGTTGGCGCAGAACCCATTGCACCCGGTGGTTATGATCCGGACCTCTTCCTGCAGGCTTTGCTTCTCTAATTCCCGCTCCAAAGCTTCCTTTATGCCGAGCGATTTATTGGAAACGCATCCGGTGCCGGTGCAAACCATCAAGTGCATCCTGTGTCTTGGCATTTACAGTATCCTCTCACTCCCCAGGGCTAAAGCGTATTCAGTCACGATCTTTCCTCCCATGACATGGCCGGAGAAAATTTTTTTGACTTTTTCTTCCGTCAGATCGATATACTTTACCGGAGCCTCTCCCTTGAGCTCTACAGTCGCCATGGGCTCTTGGCTGCAGAGGCCGGCGCAGCCGGAAGTCGTCAGGATCACATCCTTGGCTGCCGATTCTTCCAACCGGTCCATGAAGGCTTTAAGTATTTTTCTTGCCCCTGATGCGATTCCACAGGTCCCCATGTGGACCGTGATTCTCGCTCTGCCCGCTCCTTCCCGCAGCACGGTTGAGGCTCTCATCTTTTCACTGATTTTATCCAGGTCTTCGGGTTTTAATTTCATGCTTGTCCGCCTTTTTTAGTTTTGCGGATATATTCATGGCTAAACTCTATCTCCGGATGAGATGCTCTTAATACATCCATGGTCTCTTTCATATTTCCCAGTGGTTTTCTGTCGGGATGACTCAGCCTGAAGTAAGCCCTGATTTTTGTACCCCCCCCGGGACTGGATTCTATCTCCAGCTTACCCCCGCTTTCCCGGGCCGCCTGGGCGAAAAGAGGGAGACCCAGGCCTACCTTTCGCCCGGGCTTGGTGGTGAAAAATGGGTCCAGGGCCTTATCGATCGTTTCTCTGTTCATTCCTCTTCCATCATCATTTATTTCTACGCTGAGGATATCCCTTTCTATATCCTCGACAATTTTAATCGTTACCCTGGCTGACTGTACCGTAATGGAGTTTTCAACCAGGTCCAGAATATGCAAAGAAATATCCTCCACTATCGTTTTATTCCTCTTTCCCCAATATTCTTCACCGCTCTCTTTAATTCGCCGACGGCCGCCTCTTCCATGATGAAAGTCGTATAGGCGCCGCCGATACTTTTTAGAAAATGAGCGTCTGAGAAGGTGACCAGGGGAAAACCGCAGTCTTCATATTTCGGAAGCTGCCCTCTGTTTTTCTTCCAGTTCGGAGAGAGCTCCAGGGCATCGAGCTCGCTGTCAAGGGGAATGAAGCCCAGTTGGCTGAGAATGCTGAAGGCGGCCCTGTCTATATGGGAGGCAATGGCTAAACCCTTGAAACGGTGAATGTGCCCGAGAATCTCATCGAGGCTGAGCCCGGTTGCCCCGATCAACAGCTTCTCGTTTTTGGTGATCGTTCGGTCGCAGGCATCTACAACAAGCTGCTCCCCGAAATACGCTTCATCGTTCTCGCCGGCCAGGTTCCGGTAAATGATATTCTGCATATCGAGCAATTTTTTGTTGTCCGGGAAGAAAGCCAGGATATGTATTTCCTCCCGGGTGGTTATTTCCATTCCTCCTAAAACGGGAAACCCTTCTCTCCTCCCCGCCTCTTTCACCGCTTCAACGTTATCCGCCGAATTGTGATCGCTTATCCCGATCGCATCCAGGTTCTTTTTGGCCTCGGAAATTATTCTGGTCGGAACCATCTCATTATCGGCACAGGGAGAGAGGCAGGTGTGGATGTGCAAATCCATCTTTATTTCCCTCAGCATCCATTTAAGTCCCGGAAATACCCAGTTTGTACAATCTGCCGATGAGCTCAAAAGCAGAGAGCTTGCTTACCAGGATGGGGATATTCTCGCTTTTCGCCTTTTTAAGAGTTTCCGCCTCCGGCTCTCTGCCGTTTATCAGGATAATTCCGGCTAATTCTTTCATGCCGGCCACGGCCACGATGTTTAGATGAACCTGCAGGGTGACCCAGAGGTCCCCCTCCCGGGCATTGGCGATCACATCGCTCATCAGGTCACTTGCGTATCCCCTGCCGACCTCGGCATCCAGAAACCGGTCTCCGCACCTTAGCTCCAACTCCAGTTTTTCGGCAATTTCTCTTAACCGCATTTCTTCTCTACCATCCCGGTAATGGGTATATCTATTTTCAAATGGGTCCCCTTTCCCGGCCTTGAATCGATCTCGAGTTTTTCGGCGCAGTTCTTGATATTGGTCAACCCCATGCCGGCGCCGAAGCCCAGCTCTCTTACCCAAACAGGGGCGGTAGAATAGCCGGGTACAAGGGCCTTCTCTACATCCGGGATGCCGGGGCCCTTGTCTTTCACCTCAATAAATATCCTCTCAGGATTAAGAGTCACGGTAACGGCTCCTCCCTCGGCGTAAATAATAACATTCATTTCCGCCTCATAGGTGGCAATTGCCGCCCGGCGGACGATAACGGGGTGAATTCCCAGCCGTCTCAGAGTCTTTTTGATCTCGCTGGCAACTTTTCCGCCCTGCTCAAAATTTTTACTGTCCACAAGGTACTCAAAGATCAGGGTTGTTTTATCGGCAACAAGGTCCTCCAGGAAGTGGCTGGCCCGGTAATGATGAATTTCCTCCTCGTGATAGTCGATCTCGAGCTCCCGGAGCAGACCCTCGATAACATCTCCCTTGGTGATTATCCCGGTCACCCGGCCCGTTTCCCGGTTGATTACCGGAAAGCGGCCGAAACCGTATTCTTCGAATTTGCTGATCGCATGCACCAGCGGCTCGTCTTCGTAGACGGATTTGACTTTCAGAGTCATTTTCTCGGCCACGGTGCAGTTCGGCTGCCCTCCGGCCAGCCAGTTGATGAAATCTTCCACGCTTATCATGCCGGCCAGGTTTCCGCCCTCGAGCACGGGCGCGCCGGAGATCCTGTTATCTCGAAGTATCGCCCTTAATTCACTCATCATGGTATCGTGTTCCACTGCAATCACTTTCCTGGTCATGACGGCCTTTACCTTGAGCTCGTAGACCAGTTCCTGGATCTTACCGAACTGTTTTCCGTCACTCATAGAATACCGTTCATCGGATGTTATTACATCCCTGCAATCCCGCCCCGTACAGCCTGCCGCAGGCCGAGTACATGGAGAGTTTAGTCGTTAAGAGGGGCATCCGGTTTTTCTCGGCCAGCTCTACCGTTTCCCTGAGGGGTTTCTTCCCATGGACGAAACAAACAGCGGATATCTCGGTCATCTCCGCAGTGCGGACCGTGTGGGGATTGTTTAAGCTGGTCAGGAGCAGGGAGTTGGATTTGCTGAAGGTAAGGACATCGCTCATCAAGTCCGAAGCGCAGACCATGCTAATTTCTCCTTTCGGGCCGGCCTCTTCCGTGATTAATTCAGCCTCAAGAATCTCGATAATTTCCTTCAATTTCATTGCCCGGATCCATTTGGGGACTCATCCTTATATTTCTCCAGTAGTTTGCTCACTCTCTTCTGCTCCAGCTTGCTGTGATACTCACCGTCTATCACCACCAGGGGTCCGAGGGCGCAGGCGCCCAGGCAATTGACCGTTTCCAGGGTAAACTGCTTATCCCCGGTGGTCTCGCCGGCCATTATACCTAGCTCACGCTCCAGGGACTCCACTATTTTTGGCGCCCCTTTCACATGGCAGGCCGTTCCGACACAGGCACATATTCGATGCCTGCCCATTTCTTCGAGACGGAACGAGGTGTAGAAAGTGGCCAGGCTGAACAGACTGCTTAAAGGAACTTCAATCTCGCTGGAAACCTCCCGGAGTATTTCTTCGGGAAGATATCCGTATTCCTCGGATATATCCTGAAGAAGGCCGATAAGGGAACCTTGCTCATTCTTATGTCTTTCTATTAAGCTTTTAAGTTTTTCCATGCCTACTTTATTGTCACCAGCCATCTTTTATTGGGATCGAATTTTTTGTTTTCCACCATTTGCCGAACGATGGTCAAATAGTCAGGAATAGAGATTTCCAGATCATTCTTGACCTTGACCTGGCAGGCAAGCCGCATGTTCGAAAGCTTCTCCTGCCGGCTCATATAGATCTCTTCGGTCGGGAGAATCATTCCCGCCCCGCTCGTTACCCGTACTTTGCAGTAGCCGCAGGAGCCTTTGCCCCCGCAGGAAGAAGAGATCTTCATATTGTTATCGATCAGGCAGGAGAGGAGGGTATTTCCTCCCTGGACGGTGAACTCCCTCATTTCTCCTTCCTGATTGATCGTGATTTTACACGCCCCGTAAGTGACCAGCAGCCGGTCGGCAATAGCCAGCAAGATGGTTATTACCAACAGGATAGAATTCATTATTATTATAGGCAAAAAGCTCATTATATTCTCACCATTCCTGCAAATCCTAAAAATGCCAGGGCTATTATGCCGGCAATAACCATGATGATTCCCGGGCCTTTCATGCCCTTCGGGACATCCCCGACCAATTTCAATTTTTCATTTATGGCGGCCACGATCACTATGGCCAGGGTCCAGCCTACCGCCGAACCGAAGGCGAATATCAGTGATTCGGTATAGCTGTAGTTACGGATTACCATGAAGAGCGATACGGCCAGCACGGTGCAGTTGACCGTGATCAGAGGCAAAAAGATACCGAATGCCGCCTGGAGGACGGGAAAAAAACGCTCCATTATCATTTCCACCAACTGGACGGAGGCGGCTATGACAATGATGAAAACGATGTAATATATCAATTCACTCTTTGCCGGCACCAGGATGAGATTGTAGATGGGCCAGTTGATAGCCGCAGTCAAAGTGACGACAAAGATAACGGCAAAGCCCATGCCCGTAGCGGTCCTCAGGCTGCGGGACAGAGAGATGAAGGGGCACATCCCCAATAGATAGGTCAGGGCTATATTATGGGTTAGAACCGCCGCCAGGAAAATCGTTAATCCGCTGATCAACATGTTATTCCGACTCCATTTTTGCCAGTGTCCTGGTTATCCAGATGAAAATGCTTATGAGAAAAAACGCGCCGGGCGCCATGGACATGACCACCCAGTTTGTCCAGCCCTCGGGCATCACCTTTATGCCCATTAGAGTGCCGAATCCGAGGATTTCCCGGACCACGGCAATGCTCACCAGGGTATAGGTATAGCCGAAGCCGTTGGCCAGAGAGTCGAGAATCGACTGCAGGGTATTGTTCTGGATATAAAAGGCCTCGGCCCGTCCCATAATTATGCAGTTGGTGATGATCAGTCCTACATAGGGACCGATCGATTCGCTTATGACGGGGTAGAAGGCCTTCAGGAACCGGTCTACGATTATAACAAAGGAAGCTACGATCAGCATGTAGGTGATCATCCTGACCCGCCGGGGTATCAAAAACCTGAGCAGGGAAATCAAGACGGCCGTGGCCAGCAGCACGAAGGTGACGCCGGCGCCCATGGCAATGGCATTCTCGACCCGGTTGGACACTGCCAGGGCGGAGCAGATTCCGAGCAGCATGGAAAAGATGGGGTGGTCGCGCCAGATCCCATTCATTATGGTCTTGATACTGCTCTTTTTGGCCAATTCGGTTACTGCCATCATCAATCTCCTTGAATGAAGGAACGATACTCTTTGTATTCTATGTTGAGGATTATTATGAAAGCGTTGCTCGACATGGTGGCCCCGGTAATGGTGTCGATCTCGTTTTCCCGGCTGCTCTTTCCGGCCCCTACCGCTATAAGGTCCGGCGCGAACTTCTTATTATTGAAGATATCCAGGTACTCTTTTTCCGCAATCCTGCTGCCCAGGCCGGGGGTCTCTTCCTGGTGCATGATCGTAATACCTTTGATGGAAGAAAGGTCTGCATGCATGGCCAGAATGCCGGTGATCGGGCCCCACAATCCGGGACCCGAGAAAGGAAAGGCGACCTCCTCGCTTGCAGTCAGGTAGTAGATATTTTCATCACTCCCTTTCACCCGGATGTTCTCTGCAAAGACCTTTTCCACTTCATCCTCCGAAAAAGGGATGCTCACCGCTTTAAGGACGCTTGTTTTCAGTTTTATGACTCTGTTCTTTTCTATGAGCGGGGACGTATAAAAATTAACCGCCACCAGGATGCCGGTTAATATACTGCCGAGAAGGAGAACGAAGACGATCATTAGAATTTTTTCTTTCATTTCACCCTGACCCTGTACTTTAACGAGAGAATGGTGTGATCGATCAGCGGGGTTAAGGCGTTCATGAAGATTATGCTGAACATGACCCCTTCGGTGTAGCCGGAGAAACTTCGGATTAGCACGGTAAGAAGGCCGCACATGATGCCGAAGACGATTTTTCCCGCCCTGGTAAAAGGGGAGGTTACCGGATCGGTGGCCATGAACATGGCCCCGAAGAGGAGCCCGCCGGCCAGGAGCTGAAAGACGGGAGGGGCGAACTTAGCCGGCGCGGCCAGGTTCCCGAGCAGGGAGAAAATAAAGACCGAGCCGAGGTAGGAAAAAGGCACCCTCCAGTTGCTGACCCGAGTCACCATTAAGAAGAGTCCGCCTATTATGATTCCCAGCCGGAATATCTCCCCCATGCTTCCCGCCGCCTGCCCTAATAGAAGCTCCATATTCGGAGTCAGGAGGACTTGAGTCTTAAACACGCTTAAGGGGGTGGCCGATGTTATGGCATCGGCGAACGGCTTCTGCCAGGAAGAGGACATTATCTGGGGAAAAGCGATGGTGATGAAGAGCCTGCCAACCAGGGCGGGATTGAAGATATTCCGGCCGGTCCCTCCGAATACCTCTTTGCCGAAAAATACTCCGAACGTAATGCCGACCACAACCACCCACATCGGGACCGTAGGGGGGAGTACCAGCGGGAAAATTAGCCCGGTGACTAAAAACCCTTCCTCGATTTCTTTTTTCCTGATAACGGCGAATATTACCTCCACCACTCCGCCGGTGATATAAGAGACCAGGATTATCTTTACCGCCTGCCAGCCGTAAAAGTAGATCGAGGCGGCCGCAGCCGGAAGGAGGGCCAGAATGACAAAAGACATATATCGTTTGATATCGAGGTGATCGACAAAATGAGGCGCTGCCGCGGTTGTCTCCGGGGTGCCGAATACGATTCCCTCAATAGTCAGGAAAATGGTCTTGAAACTGCGCAGGGCTTTAACGCCGGCCAGTTGATGCAGTAAGGATTTCAAGCCTTTCATTTTAAACCTCGATACTCCTCGATTCCCTTTAAGTTAAGGCCGGCAGACCCGGCTTCGACGCCCATGCCCTCCGCTCTCAGTCTTTCCTTGCCCTCCCTGATCAGCCGGGCTACCGGGATTTTTGAAGGGCAGACATAGGTGCACAGGTTGCAGTCGATGCAGTGAAAGATATTATAACGGAGCAGAATCTCATCGAGCACATTTCTTTCTATATAGGGATGGAGCAGGTTGGGCAGGACCCCCACCGGGCAGGTATCGGCGCAGAAGCCGCAGGATATACAGGCCCTCCTGTCCCCGTGGATATTGGTGCCGCACTCTTTCTTAAACGGAAACAGGGCCGAAAGGAAAGTGTTGGAGATCGAGTCTTTCTTAAAACCGGGACGGGCAAAAGACAGGGCCTCGCCGTCCGGCTCTTCAATAAGGGATATGAGTGTGGAGCAGTCCCTGGTAACCGGAAGCGATGGGTCGGTGATTGTTTTTCCCGTGCCGGCACTGTTTAAGATAAGGCGAAGCTTCTCTCCTTCCAAAAGCCTGTGCTCGACGATCCCTCCCACAGGAGCTCCGAGACGCACTCTTAAATGCGGATTCTCCCTGAAACCGGGACCTCCCAGGGTAATGACCCGCTCGATGAGGGGCTTTCCCTCTATGACCGCTTCATAGACATGGAGGATAGTCGAAACGGTGAGCACGATCACGCCTATATTCGCGGCCGAATACCCATAGGGATAATCTCTTCCGAGAATGCTCGGGATGAGGACTTCATCCCGGCCCAATGGATACTTCGGCATTACCGCATAGAGCCGGACCTGCTCTTCCTCCCCCAGCCGGCCGGCGAGGCGTTTAATGAAATCTTTCTCGTATTTATTGAGCACAATGTGGCAGCGAGCCCGGGGCATTATCTTTCTTAAGATTGAAAGGCCGGTCACGAAATTGTCGAGCCCTTCGTCATCCAATAAGAGCTTTAAAGATGGATTAAATGCTTCGGCGCCGACTTCCTGAACAATGATGTCCTCAACATCATTCGGCGCTAAGATCGAGCTGGCAAACCGGGTAGGAATCCCGCCCGAATCAAGGGCGGTTACCCCGGAAAGATATAAGAGCGCCTCGATCTTTTCCGCCCTCAGGTTCTGCCACTCCGGGGCCGGATCATCCAGTTTCTTCCAATCGTGACTGCCGTCCGAGCGGATGACCGCCGCATTCAGCTTCTGCCCCAGGTAATCTATGCTCTTGATTTCTGAAACCATGCCGCTTACCGAGGCATGAATGGGACTGGAAATAATCTTATCGTCCCTGGCGATGATCTGGCCGGCCTTGACGGGATCGCCCGCTTTAACAAGGGCCGGGAGCTCAAGGCCGAAGCCCTGCTTCAAGGGAATAACCACCTGCTCAGGGATTTCCGCCCCCAGCAGCTTGGGCTCCGGTTGTCCGGAAAAGTTTTTAAAGCGGTACCCGCCGGAAAAGTTTTTATATTTTATCCTCATATTTTCCCCGCGCTGCCTGAAAAGTGCCGCGGGTGCGCAATCGAGCCTACCAGTTCTTGGCTCCGCTTTTTACCTTCATTTCGCCCGAATCGGGATCGAGGGTATGGCAGTTCAAACAGGCCCCCTGGTAAGAGCTGACGAAGTGGTTTTCGCCCGGGTTCCGGTAATGATATTTATGGGTAATAAGGTTTAAAGGACCCGCCTTGCTCCCTTCTTTATGGCACATCAGGCAGTCCCCCGGAAGCTGCTTTACAATTTTAGTGATATCGGGGTGTTTTTCAACCTGGGTCAGGCTGACATTGAGGCGGTAGTCTCGGCCTTCACCGGCCAGGTTATGGCAATCGATACAGCCGTTCGGATGCTCGTCTTTTACGGTCACACCCGGAAGATAAGCTGTTCCGGGTTCGTCGGCTGCTGTAATGATTAGGGCGCCGCCCACGATAAGGGCAAAAACCAGGGCATACAACAACATTTCCGAAGCTTTTTTCATTTTTTTTCCTCCAAACAGGTTATTATGGTACGGCTTTTTAAGCTTATATTAACCATTATATATGGAACATATTAAGGATTTCCGCATAAAAATCAATATAATTTCCGGGACTTTTGGCAAATATCGCAAATATTTTCTCAATTTCTTTCCTTTTGTCCGACAGCCCGGGCGAAAGAGTCTTTGGATATTTTGTGCACTCTCGCTTATCAAAGGTTGCTCAGGCGTAGCTGTGCCGGCCGGTATAACTTTGCCAATCGCGTGGTGGAGAATGAGGCTCATGTGGAAGGGGGATCCGCTTCCGATCCACTTTCAATTTATTATTTGGCATTTCGTTCCTTAAAACAAGGAATGTACCGGATGATCGATCAGATCGATCGGCAACTGATCAATTTACTGCAGAAAAATGCTCGTTACTCGAATGCGGAGCTGGCCGAAAGGGTGGGGCTGACTACCCTCAAGGAAACCTGGCAGGTCAGTCCGGCCGAGCCGGTGCCGGTGGAGGAAAAGGAGAACCCGGTTGTCCTCTAGAAACCTACCCCATCTGGCCCTGCTGGGCGCCACTTTGTTCTGGGGCTTCTCCTTCGTCTGCACCAAGATGGTCCTGCAAAGCTTCTCCCCCTTCGTTTACGTGTTTTTGCGCCTCGGTGCCGCTTCGCTATTCTTCCTCTTGATCCTGCTTCGCAAACAGCGCCGAAGCTCCGGCCTGAGCGGCAAGGATCATGCCAGTCTTCTGCTCCTGGCTCTCTTTCAACCGGGCCTCTACTTTACCTTTGAGACGATCGGCCTTCAGCACACGACAGCCTCGAAGGCCTCGATCATCATCGCCCTGATTCCAATGGCGGTCATGCTCCTGGCCCGCCGGATGATCGGCGAGCGAGTCGGGGGCAAGAGACTCGTCAGTATCGCGCTTTCCATTGCGGGCATCACGATTCTGGTAGCCGGGGACCCCGGGTTTAACTGGTCGCTGAAGGGCTCACTGTACGGGGACTTGTTGATCCTCCTGGCCGTGTTTGCCGCCTCCTTTTACATTGTGCTGGCCAGAGACCTGGGTAAGAAGTTATCGGCGGTGACCGTTACCAGCTACCAGTTCATCTACGGGACCCTGTTCTTCGCCCCACTGTTTTGGTGGCAGCTGCCGCAAGTGGCCTGGGAACGGATAAGCGAACAAGCGATCGCCGCCCTTGTTTTTCTGGTGCTATTCGCCACCATCGGCGCCTTCCTGCTCTACAATTACGCCTTAACCAAAATCGTTGCCGCCCAGGCAGCCCTGTTTCTGAACGGCATCCCGGTGATCACGGCCTTTGGCGCCTGGCTGGTGCTGGGAGAGCGACTGACGGCGGTGCAAATCGGCGGCGGGCTGCTGGTCCTTTTCGCCGTCTACCTGGCCACCGTGCCGCTGAACAGCGGCCGCCGGCGGGCGGTGCTGGCCGCCGGGTGGAAACGAAAGGTCTAGGAACCATGTCAATCGCGCTTTTGACTATTATCTGGCTTTGCCGGCCTGATGGTAGCAGCCTAATTTAAGCGGATAATGTTGTAATCTCTACCACAAAGAGGGCATTTGCCAGACGGTTTCTTAGTCATGTTGCTTCCGTGTCTAGTAATCTAATTCGAATTGGCACATGCTGATGAAAGGAATCCACCAATTATTCCAAGCATAGGTTTTAGCTGCCTTGTCGTTGGATCAACATCAACACCAAAATTTTCTAATGCTGTAGCTCCCAGCAAATATAAAGATCCTGCAGGAGCAAATATAATTGGACAGGTCATTGTTTCCTTTAATTCAGCTATAGTAAACAGAACCTCCCCAATAGGTCTTTTCTCCTGTCTACCGTCAGCGAAAATTATATTCCGGTTGCTTATTGGCTCTAACCCTATTGTCTGCAATCTATCTTCCGGGATAAAACTGTATAATGCACCTGTATCAATCCAGAAGTGCTCTTCAAAGTATTTATCAGTGTCGGCTGGATTTGATATTTTTACCGGAATTTTAAACATCCCCATAAGTGAACTCCTTTTCGGATATTATATCTTTTTTTCTGCTATGCGGAAAGTGTCATATAAGGAGCTGGTAGGG
This sequence comes from uncultured Spirochaetaceae bacterium, assembly GCA_964514815.1. GTDB lineage: Bacteria > Spirochaetota > Spirochaetia > SZUA-6 > DRHE01 > CAZERV01. Next base: position 16,364 of record CAZERV010000067.1, read on the forward strand.
GCTGCGGCAAGCTTCGGGGGAAACGGCAAAGGGCATGACGAAACGGACAGTGAATTTGAGACCCTTTCTTCCCTGCCGGCTCAGGCGTAGCTGTGCAGGCCGGACAAGAGGTAATTGACCCCGAAAGGGGAACCAGGGTGGCCAGAATGGAGGTAACGGTGATGTATAAGATCAATACTACGGCCAGCTTAACGGATTTGAAAAAACGATAGATTGAGTTCAAACATTACCTCTTTCTTGATTGCGGTGGCAGCATTTTAATAATAATTGACCTTCGGGGCAAGCGTTTTTAAGACCAATCGTCGCCGGAAGTGCGTATTTCGCGTAAATTATTGACCCCACTGAAAAATTCCCGCATCAGGATAACCAGATAATACTGCCCCTTAAGGGTCAGGAGGAGTTGATCGTTCCGGCAGGTAGCCGCGCCGGTTGCGAGAAAGATCTTCTTCCAGAAATGGAACCAGAATAGGCGGCGGTACTTTTTCGAAAGGTCATCGAGACTCAGAGTGTTCCCAAAGAGCCTCATCAGGATTTCATAACGGACTCTTTCTTGCTTAAAAAAACTCTTCCTTGCTGCCACCGGGGGTAGGCCTCTTTGCACCAGCTCAATGTAATTCTCTACGGAAAAAGTATTGGAATAAATGGTCCCGTTAATATAGCCGAAAGAGCCGGCGCCGAGTCCGGCATATTCATCGTGGTCCAGGATATATTCATCGATCATTCCCTCTTTTCTGCTAAAGCACCAGACCGATGCCTGCCGATAGAGATCCGAGAGTTCCCCGGTAATCCTTTTGTAGAATCGTCTTTCCTGCAAATAGCTTATTTTACCGTACCGGGCCTGAAGCAGTTTCTTATTGGTCCTTGAGACCATTAAAGGGTAAAAGGTGACCTGGTCCGCTTTTATGTCTTTAACAATTTTAATATCATCCAAAAGCATGGCCAGGGTCTGGCTAGGAAAATTAAAAATCAGGTCGATATTCAGGGTGTCAAAAGCGCTGTTAATATCGGCGAGTTTTTGCTTGATCTCTCTTCCTGAGCCATATTTTTGGATGCGGCCGATCCCGGTCAAAAGCCGGTCATTGAAAGTCTGGACGCCCACGGAAAGCCGGTTTACCCCGGCATCGAGAAGCGTCCGGATTATTTCCGGAACCAGGTGATCGGGATTTGTTTCCACGGAAATCTTTTTGATCGGCCAGATCGCCTGCGCCAGTTTCAGGACTTCGGCCAGTTTATCCGCCAATACCGTCGGTGTGCCGCCTCCCACATACATCGATTCGAAGCTGAAGCCGTTTTTTCGGTACAGCTCCATTTCCTTCTTCAAGCTTTCAAAATAACTGAAGGCCAGAGCTGGCTCGAACCGGACCCGGTAAAATGAGCAGTATGGGCAGAGTTCCTCACAGAATGGGACATGAATGTAGAGCAGGTATGATTTGCTATCTTGCGGTTTCGGCATGAACCGGGAGTCATTTTTCCGAAAGCTTAGATGGCTGGCAGATAAAATCCTCATATAATGGGTCAATAATTTTTCGATAAACATTTTGATTACTTTAGCGATTGTATTTTGTTGAAGCAAGGCCAAAAATCAGG
>CAZERV010000068.1:0-17366 GCA_964514815.1 uncultured Spirochaetaceae bacterium
AAAATTTTAAGGATTTTAGGATGCATGGTCGAAGGCGTCGGTAGTAATATTCCTGACCGTTTGATTGGTGGGTTGGCACTGGGTGTGATTCCAGTTCCAGTTAGCGGTAGTACTGGAGATAGGCGGCAAGCAGTGGATCAGAGACCCAATAACCGCTTGCATTCTTCTCCAGCGTGCCTCGGTCCATTAACCGTAACGCCAAAGCAATATCGTTTTTTTTGATCTCCTGGTCTATGTTGAGATCCACAATCTGCTGACATAACCTGTTCACAGCCTCCGGGACGCGCTGCATAAGATCTTGCAGATACCTGGCACTCTCGAATGATATGCCAGGCGCATGCTGCTCGAATCTCTCCCCCATGTAATGAATATGGACCGAATTGTACGGAGGCTGTGCTGTTCAGCAAGCCCCAAGGAAAGACTGGGGCTGCCGGTCAGCGGATCGAGAGAGATCTCGGGCCGAAGGGAGGAAAGAAAGTGCCCGGCATTGTCCAACAAGTGTCAAAGAGGAAACGATTCCTCAAACGAACGTTCAAAGGCAAACCGCAGTCTGGATTCGAGGGATCTCATGGAACGAACTTCCATAAGCTCTGCAAAAAAAACAAAGCAACGTTTATGCCTGCGCCTGAACGCATCGATAACGATGTTTTTTACAACCGATGTTTTCCCATAATTCCGAGGTGCGTAAACAACGACGTGGGCTCCTTGGTCGACATATCTGTTGAGCAGTTTTTGCTCTCGAAACAGGTTACAGATGTTTTCTCGGTCGACAATACGGTCGAAGATGAAACGTTTCATAGTACTTATAGTATGATATTTTTAGTATCATTCTTCAAGTACTATTGTAGGCCGCTAAAATCTTTGAGCGTTCAGCGCAAGAAATAATCATCCTTTGCGGTATTCCGGAGGTTAATTGAATGGAATCAAGTGTCCCTCTAAATGATACTGATTCATGATCTTGCTTTTAAGACTCAGGCAGAGGCCTGGTATGTAAAACTTCACGAACCTTCTTTAAGATTACAACCGGACTGAAAGGCTTTTGGAGAAAATTGATTCCTTCTTTCAATACCCCATGATTCAGGATAGCGTTTTCAGTATACCCGGAAACAAAGAGAACCTTCATATCCGGATAGCGTCTTATTAATTCTTCAGAAAGCTCCTTTCCGCCCATACGGGGCATTATTACATCTGTAAGCAAGAGATGTATCTCGCCCGGGTATTCCCGGCAAATTTCTAAAGCTTGCTTTCCGCCGGCAGCTTCTATTACAGTATACCCGTGTTTCCGGAGCACTCTCCTGGTAAGATTACGAACGCTATCTTCATCCTCGACCAACAAAACGGTTTCCGAGCCTTTGAGAGTTTCAATAGAGGCAGACTCCTGCCTGCCTTTTTCAAAAGTTTCCCGCCATTGGGGAAGGTAGATCTTGAAGGTAGTACCACTGCTCACCTCACTGTAGGCAAAAATATAGCCGCCACTCTGTTTTACAATTCCATACACTGTAGAAAGACCGAGTCCTGTTCCCTTGTCTTTTTCCTTGGTGGTGAAAAACGGTTCAAAAATTTTTACTAAAGTCTCCCGATCCATTCCTGTCCCCGTATCGGTAATGGCCAACATTATGTAATTTCCTGGTATCACCGCGACGTGCTGCTCGGAATATTCTTCATCTAAATACACATTCCCGGTCTCAATAGTGAGTTTCCCACCCTTGGGCATGGAATCCTTGGCATTGATTACCAGATTCATAATTACCTGTTCAATTTGACCCGGGTCCGCTTTTATCCTGCCCGGATTTTTATTTAAAACAGTAGCCAGCTCTATGTCCTCACCAATGAGGCGGTGAAGCATCTTCTCCATATCTCCGATCAAGGCATTCAGATCCAATACCTTTGGTTGAAGGACCTGCTTTCTACTGAAAGCCAAAAGCTGTCCTGTGAGGGAAGTAGCACGGTTTCCCGCTTTCTTGATCTCTTCCAGGTCATTCCTCAGGGGACTATCATCATCCAGACCATCCAGCAGCAGATTGCAGTAGCCCGTAATAACGGTCAGCAGGTTGTTAAAGTCGTGAGCGATACCTCCTGCCAAACGGCCTACAGCCTCCATCTTCTGCGCCTGTAAGAGCTGATTTTCCAGATTCTTACGTTCCGTTATATCTTCGGCAACTTTCAAAAAGTGAGTTATCCTATTTTCTTCATTCTTGATTGAAGAAATTATGGCTTCTTCCCAATAGAGCTTACCATTCTTTTTCCTGTTGCGAAATTCCCCCTTCCATTCTTTACCGGAGGTTATTGTTTCCCATAACTGCTTGTATTCTTGCTCGGATGTCTCGCCGGATTTTAAAACACGGAGATTCTTCCCAAAGACTTCTTCCAAGGTATAGCCGGAAACTTGAGTGAACCTGGGATTTACATATTCTATGTTGCCCCGGGTGTCCGTGATCAGAACTATGGCCGGGCTTTGTTCAACCGCACTGGATAATTTCCGCCGCTCTTCTTCTGCCTGTTTACGCCCGGTGATGTCTATGAAAGTCCCGATCAGGCTCTGCAATTTCCTTTTGGCTGTGAAGATCGGCGCTCCGTATATAACGACATTTCGCCTCCCCCCCCGTTTGCCCACGATTTCAACCTCGTAGCTGGAGGCAATTCCCTCCCGGCGCCTGGCATGTTCGCGCCTGGTAATCTCCAGGCTCTCAGGAGTTAAGAAGGAGCTGTAGTTCCGGCCAGTGAGTTTCTCAGGGCCCTCAATCTCGAGCATGGAGCACATTGCGGGGTTGGCATAGATCGTGTTGCCATCCTCAGTAAGCTGCCAGATACCCACCGGGCTGTTTTCGGCAAGCGTCCGATAGCGAGCCTCGCTCTCTCGCAATGCCTCCCTGGCCCGGTATCCTTCGCCGATGTGCTTCTTCAGGTCCCGGGCCGCCAGGCCGATCCCGCCCAGGCCCAGCAGCCATAACATGCTGTGACCCAGGGCCAACCTGGCAGCATTGCCGCGGGCGATTGTCCAAAGGGGTTCCATGGGCGCGGCAATGCTGATTCCGCCGCGGATGTCGCCCACTTTGTAGCCCTGCGCGGCGTGGCATTTCAGACAAGTCTGCTCTGTAACAAGGGGCCGCATCAGGCGCATGAAGGCCTTCCCGTCGAGCTCCTCCACAGAGCTGACCTCGGTTGCGCCGCGCTCAAAAGCCCGAAGCGCTTCGGTCTCCCAGGGATCGGGGGCATTCCCGGGACGGATCGGTTTGAGGCTGGTGATATGGCCATACAGACCATATTCCCTGGCGCCCAACTCGTGCACCTTGCGCGTCATATAGGCCGGGTTGATCAGGGTCAGGACGCGGCCCGAGGGTGTGGTGATGTCGCGCTCCTCGATATTAGAGAGGTAGGGATTAGGCGGTGTATCTTCGCTTACAGGAACGTAAACTCCGCCGTGATCGGCGTTCCAGCGGCGATAGAGGAGGTCTTTCGTGAAGGCGAATCGCGCCTGATAGCGCGCCATTTCCAGGGTCGCCCGTCTCTCAATGAGCAAATTCCACAGCAGAACCGAAACAACAATTGCTGTCCACAACGCCACAAGTGCCCAGAGGTAACGTCTCAGACGAACCAGCCAGGTCTCAGTCACACCGGATTCACCCATGTTTTTCCCTCCTCCAGGTTAATGTCTCCGGGAGCTTTTCCCAGGTCATCTGAACAGCCTCACCAGGGACACCTGGCAATCCAGTCGGGCTGCGATTGCAATATCCATAAGCATGATAGTAATGCTTTTTAGCTTTTTAACAAATACCGGCGGCGATATTACCTGCAAGAGATCATGACTGTCTTCCCTTGTCGCTACTTGTTGCTAATTGAGTACACCCATGGAGATCCCTCAGTTTTAAGACTTTTTTGCCGGAAACGTGGAAATCCTACCTCCTTTTTACTATATTCAACTACAATGAAGGAATGGCTCTGGCTACTAAAAGGATTGATTCCCCTTCTCTTAGGCGGTTGTCTGGTCATCAATGCCCCTACTCAACGCCCTTCCGAAGAGCCGGCCGTTACCTCTTTGCCGTCCCCGGAAGAGAAGGAAAACGCCTTCCTGCTTCCTTCCCTGGAACCGAAACCCCCTGCCGTCAGCTATTATGAAGTGGTCAGACAGATAAAAGCTCTCTATCCTCCCCACCTGAAGCCTTTTATCAGCAACAACCTCATGCCGCTCCTTCTGCATGATCTCGATGATGACGGACATCCGGAAGTGTTTTCTTTAGGCATCCCAGCCAGGGAGATAGAACAATCCGAAAACAATCTTTTATCCGATTATTCCAGGTTGTTTGAAGAGAATAAAAAAGCGGTCAGGTTTTATCTGCTGGTTTTCGGAAACCGGCGGGCCAGACTCTTCCGGGAGAAGACAATCTACCTGGGGAAATGGCATGTCTACGAATCCTTCAATAAGGTACACCTGTATGAAAAGAAAGCGAATCCCGTTATTGTAACGGTCTCTTTTCAGACCCTCGAGGGCCTGGAGAGAGAAATACTGGTATTCAAAGATGCCTCAGGAAACCCGGTTTACAGGAATTCCTTGAAAGAAACACTGGTTGTAAAGTCAAAATTAGAGGATCTCGATGGAGACGGGGTGCTTGACCTGTTTATTCAGGAAAAAGGCATGGAAGAAGGCACCGGGTACGAAACTTTCCTCACCTGGTATCGCTGGAACGGGACAGGATTTAAAGAGATTCGTTCCAGTAATGTGGTCAGAAATTTAAAGTCTTTCCTTGAACGAATCAAGGAACTGCTAATAGCCGGGGATATCTCTCGCCTGCTTGATTTTTCCATCGTTCCGGAGGAATTAAAGAAACTTAAAAGGCGGGGACTGAGCGAGAATGAGATCCTGGCATATTCTTTAGGCCTGAAAGAGATCGAAAAAAATGAGATGCCTCAAATTCGAGACGTCCTCTTTCCGGAAATCCTGGAAGACCCTTTTACAGAGCAAGACGAAAGAGGCTGCTCTTTTTACTTATCCTTCAGAATTGTGGATCAAAACGGCGTCTCCTATATCGCAGACGCTCTTCTATACATGAGGCGAAACCCTTTCGGGGAAAAACAATTCATGCTTTATCCCCGGGAACAGGTAATTTTTGATTGACACAAAAATGTCAACCCATTAGATTTCCTTCATAATGTACAAGTATGTTATAGATGGTAGTTTCCCTCTCAAAGGCAAGATCAGGTCCAGCGGCAATAAAAATGCGGCTCTGCCCTGTCTGGCCGCCACCCTGCTCACCGATGAAGAAATGATACTTCGGAATGTGCCTGAAATCGAAGATATCCAGGTCATGTTGGAAATCCTGGTGATTCTGGGCTCCAAAGTGGAAAAAATTGACGAACATGTATATCGCATCCAAACGATGGACATCCGCCAGGATACGCTCCCTTTCGAGCTGTCAAAACAAATCAGGGCCTCTATTTTATTCGCCGGACCGCTCCTCGCTCGTTCCGGCCGGGTCATTCTACCTCCACCGGGAGGAGATATTATCGGCAGAAGACGACTCGACACTCATTTTCTGGCTTTGAGGGAGCTCGGCGCCCGGGTGGAAATCGACGGAGTATTTAATCTGCAAACAAATAAACTGGTGGGCGCGGATCTTTTCCTCGATGAAGCCTCGGTAACGGCTACAGAGAATACCATCATGGCCGCCGTCCTGGCCGAAGGCAGGACAACAATCCGGAACGCCGCCTCTGAGCCTCATGTTCAGGATCTCTGTAACATGCTCAACCTCATGGGCGCCCGCATCGGCGGAATCGGCTCAAATATTTTAGAAATCGAGGGAGCCAAAAAGCTCGAAGGAACGGATTTTAAGATCGGCCCCGATTTTATGGAGGTAGGCTCTCTTATCGGTCTGGCCGCCGTTACCCGGAGCGAGCTGGAGATTGAAGAGGCGGCCCCTCAATTACTGAAAATGACCAGGATTGTCTTTAACAAGCTCGGCATACACTGGGAAACGGAGGGAGAAACTATCCGGATACCGGCCGGGCAGGAATTAAGAGTCATTCCCGATCTGGGCGGGCTGATCCCTAAGATAGATGACGCCCCGTGGCCGGGATTTCCGCCGGATCTCATCAGCATCGCCCTGGTTATTGCGACCCAGGTCGACGGAACGATACTCATTTATGAAAAGATGTTTGAATCAAGGATGTTTTTTGTAGACAAGCTTATAGGCATGGGGGCCAGGATCATACTCTGCGATCCCCACCGCGCCGTGGTCAGCGGCCCCTCCAGGCTCAAAGGAGCCGAGCTCGTTTCCCCCGATGTCCGGGCCGGCATGGCCATGCTGATCGCCGCTCTCTGTGCGGAAGGCAAGAGCACCATTCACAATGTCTACCAGATTGAAAGGGGCTATGAAAATCTCTCCTCCAGGCTCAAGGATCTGGGAGCTCATATTGAAAGACTGCCGGAGCCGTAAGGACCTCAAAATCCCCGCTCTTTTTTTATTTCTACGTAAGCCTCATTGATGACCTTGAATTTCTCTTCGGCCACCTTTACAAACTCCTCGCCAAGATTAGCCACCCGGTCGGGATGATACTGTGAAACCAGTCTACGATAAGCGCTGCGAATATCGGCTTCGGTAGACTCTCTCTCGACTCCTAATATCTGATAGGCCTTGCTCTCTTCTTTTACAAACTCCGCCCGGATGCTTTTATAATTGTAATCGTCTACTCCCAATGACCGGACAATACGGTTAATCAGACTCTCTTCCCGCTCATCCACTCCTATCCGGTCGGCTACGGCGATCTTAAAAAGAAGCCGTAAGAGCAGAAGACGGCCCGGAAAATTTGAAATGGACCTATAATAGGCACAGAGACCCTCTATATTGATCCTATCCCGGTTTAGAAAGGTCTCATCAATTATTCTCAGGATGAGCCGGTGATCTTCTTCTGAATAGGGGAAATTCCCCCTGACAAAGGATTTCAGCGCTTCTATCTGAGAGGTCCTGACATGCCGGTCTGCATTGGCTACTGCAATAGAAAGTCCGACCAGTGAGGAGAGGAAATTCAACTGAGCCGTAGATATGGAATCCGGAGCGGTGTGGTAAGAATAGGGCGGAACATCTCCCGAACTTCTCCGCTCCTCCGCGGCCCTGTCAAAGAGGTGTCCGATCAATCCACCGAGGATCGTTCCCATGGGACCGGCAAAAGAACCCAAAAGCGCACCGATCAATTTCCCCTTGAAAGCCATAATTTATCTCCCCAACGACTCAAGATAAAACCTCAGGCCCGTAGAAGTCAATAATAGCCGACCTATAAATTAAGCTAAATTTCAGTCCTTTGTCCGGCCAGAATAAGAAGGGCAGCGATCAGCAAGACACCCTGGAGAACCAACATGGCCGGCAGGGCGGTAGTAAAACCTGCTATGAGCAGAACAAAACTAAAGAGCACCTTTAATCCCGACAGATAAAGAGAGACCAGGAGGGCGACAATCAATGGAAAAAGGGGGATAAAAAGAAAGGCCAGGGCTGGAGGTCTGTCCAGGTATCTGGTTCTATAAGCCCAGCCTAACGAAACGGAAAAAAGGGAAATAATGAGAAATGAAAAAGGATAAAGGCTTCTCATCAGGATCTCTACGGATACATACTCCTTCATATAGCCGTACTGCTCCAGTTCTTTCCTGACTTGCCAGAGAGAGGCAAAACCGATTGCCTCCATGGCCAGCCGGTCCGGACGCAGATTCTTGAGGTTATCTATCTCCGGGCTCAACCGGAGTAAGGCTGCCTGCCCTTCACTCCTGCCTCCCCGGAAATATTTCGGCAAGCTTTTCTTTTCCGGATCATCGCGGTGAATCCCGTTCATGCTGATATGATGCCCGATCAGCTTGCCGGTAGGGGCCAGAAAATGATAGACCACTTCCCCGGCAGGCCCGAAGCGGATCGCCTCAATGTCCTTGAAAAAGACCGCCTCCTCAGATTGTACCATCTTTCCTATAAATACGATCTCGCGGCTGCCGTTATCCGCCGTATTTACAAAAACCATATTATCAAGGCCCGGAAAAGGAGCCATCTTTTCCGCCTCGTCCAAAAAGAAGGAGATCCCGGCCGCGCCGGCGCGGCTCTTACCGAGATAGCTTTTAACATCCGGGTCATCCGGATATACTTTCGCCAGCTCATTAAAGATATAATAGGCCGTGACGGGATCTCCGCTTACCAGGGCGGTATAGCCTTCCTTTTTTCTTATAGAGACCCTGGCCGCCTCAAGATCGGAGCCGGCAGGCTGATTGCTCGAAATCTTTTCCCAGGCCTGTGATGCCAGTCGCAAAGCTTCGCTTTTCGAGCGGTCGATCCGGTTTGCCAGGGTGGCGTAATAATGAGCGGAAAAATAATCTTCCCGGGCAAAATATTCCCTGGCCATCTCAATCAACTCGCCGGCATCCTTATCCTGCACTCCGGGCAGGTTATCCGACACCAGGGAGCCTTGAGCCTTCCCGGCCTCCTGACCGCCGAACAAATGGGCCAGGGCTTCGCTTTTTTCTTCTAAAATGCCTTCATTCTTGGGGTCAATGGCCAGGTAAATATCGAAGTTGGACAACGAAGAGGAATAATCACCGGATTTTAAGTCGGTCCTCGCTTTTTCAAGAAAAAGATCGGCCTGCCGGCTTAAAGACTCCATCCGTTTCAGGCTGTAAAGAAGAGATGGGTATAAACCTAAAAAAAGAACCGTATAAATAAAAGAGAGCACAAGAAACATAACCAGATTTGCCGAGATGAGCTTATAGAACGGTTCCAGCATTCCTCTTTTTTTTGATCGAGCCGTACTTCCCAAAAAGAGGGAATAGGCGAGCATCACGGCGGAAGCGGTAACAGGAATGAGATAATCGACAAACATGACTAAAGATCCCGTCTGGACGTAGCGCCATTTAAAGGCACTCAAAAGACGGGCGGCCGGAAAAGTCAGAAAGGAATAAGAGAGAAAACCCAGATAAAAGAGTAGATAGAAGACGAACAGGACCTGGATCGCTCTCCCGATGGCGTATTTACGCACCTCTCAGCTCCCTCTTCCACCGGTCAAAGGGCACAAAAAGTATATCTATAATGAGCATTAAGGCACCGAAGCACATTAGTATAAAAGCCGGTAGTGATTCAAACATTCCTTGATCGCCGAGGATACTCTTAAGCTCCCGGGCAATTTCTCCCCTTACAAAACGGAAAATATAAAAAAGCAAGCGCATTACCAGGATTCCAAGTAAAAGATTAAATAGCGGCCATTTACTGATTCGCATGAAAACCGAGATAGAGAAAAAGGAAAGTATTAAAGCGAAGCCCAAGAGGAAAAATCCGGTTTTCGATTCCCTGAAAAGCCGATCGAGCTCCTGATTCAATAGACGGATGTCTTGAAAAAAATCCTGCCCAAAACGATCCTGAGCGAAAAGATCGGCAAAAACCGGCTTAGAAGAAAATGTCAGCGGCTCCGAGCCCGGAACGAACAGGACAAGTCCCTCCTCCCCCGCTTCTATTTCCCCGTCCGGATAATAGGCAAGATGCCTCTCCCGATTATTGCTTTCGGTAATTATGATATTCTCAGCTTTGTTGCCGGATAAAGAAGCTACATAGACTGACCGGTCTTCGAAATAATTGAATCTACCGGGAATCAAATACCTGGCCGGAGTCACTTCATTCCCTACAGGGCCGGGCCCGATGCTCTTAAGGGCCGAATACCCGAAAACTAACACTGCGAAGGCCGCCCCGATGGGGATTATAAAAGAAAGAAACCTGTTTCCTGGGTTATTTACGATGCGAAAAAGAAGAAACACCAGGGCCAGAAGCACCGACATAGGCAGCATCTCCTTAAAAGTTGCCGGGGCTCTTTCCAGGACCAGTTTTTTAACCGTATCCGGGTTTTCCGAATAGAGACTTCCCCAAAGGCTTAAGAGACTAAGGCCGGAAAAAAAAATTATGACCAGAATAAAAAAGAGGAGGAAAATTAACGGCAGGCGCAGGGCATCCTTCATCAGTAAAATATTCTAACATTACGAGATATATGATTCAAGGATGCGCTCTTAGCCCTTATCTTGACCTTCTCCCTTATCCCCTATATAATCGTAACCAGTCATGCCAGGATTTTTGATTGTCCCATTAACTGTTTTCGCAGGAGGTAATCCGGCGCCAGGTTACGCCGACCTGATGTGGATAGCCTGGGTCGTCTCCATCGGGGCCCTGGTCTTTGCCCTGGTCCTGATAAGATCGGTCCTTAAAAAGGAGGAGGGCAATGAAAAAACAAGGGAGATCAGCAGGTACATCCGGGAGGGAGCATACGCTTACCTGAGACAGCAATACAAGGTAGCCGCTATTTTCTTTTTCATTCTGTTTATTCTCTTCCTGGCTCTCTCATTTCCCCTTCACTTCCTCTCGCCTTTCCTGCCCTTTGCTTTTATCACAGGAGGATTTTTTTCCGCCCTGGCCGGATTTATCGGCATGTATGTGGCCACCGGGTCGAATGCCAGGACTGCCTGGGCGGCTAAAACATCCCTGAACTCGGCTCTCAAGGTGGCTTTTACCTCCGGCTCGGTCATGGGCATCGTCGTGGTCGGCCTTGGCCTTCTCTACCTCGCCATCTGGTGGCAGGTGCTGAAGCTATTCGGAATTCCCGGGGAAGAGATTCCTCCCCTCATGATCACCTTCGGAATGGGCGCCTCATTCATGGCACTTTTTGCCCGCTTAGGAGGCGGTATTTTTACCAAGGCCGCCGACGTGGGCGCCGACCTGGTCGGAAAAATAGAAGCCGGCATCCCGGAGGATGATCCGCGCAACCCGGCCACCATCGCCGATAATGTGGGCGATAATGTCGGAGATGTAGCGGGCATGGGCGCCGATCTTTACGAATCCTATATCGGTTCAATCATTGCCGCCATGGCTTTGGGAGGGACCGCCTCCCTGGAGATCCCGGGAATAACCGCTATGCAGGCGATCCAGGTCCCGATTTCCATAGCTTCTTTCGGCGTTCTCTGCTCGATCCTCGGCACCCTGGTCGTCCGGGTCAAAGAGGATGCTTCCCAAAAAGTGCTGCTGAAAGCACTCAGGCGGGGGGTCTATTTTTCCACGATTCTGGTAGCCGCCCTTTCCTTCCTCTTCATTTACTATACCCTCGGCGCCAGGTTCCTGGGCATCTGGGGAGCCATGCTGGTCGGGCTGGTTGCCGGCAATGTAATCGGCTACTTCACGGAATACTACACCTCCGACAATTATAAACCCACCAGGAGTCTTTCCGACCAGGCCCTGACCGGACCGGGAACGATTATTATCGGCGGGCTGTCTTTAGGCATGCTTTCCACTTTCGTGCCGGTTATCACGGTAGTAATAACCACCCTGGCCGCCTTTTACCTCTCCGGCGGTATCATTCATCCCGGTCTCGGTCTCTACGGCATCGGCCTCTCCGCGGTCGGCATGCTTTCGACCCTGGGCATTACATTGGCCACCGACGCTTACGGTCCGGTGGCGGATAATGCGGGAGGGATTGCCGAGATGGCGGGATTAGATCCCGAGGTAAGAAACCGGACAGATGCTCTCGATTCCCTGGGCAACACTACGGCGGCCACGGGCAAGGGATTTGCCATCGGCTCCGCGGCTCTCACGACCCTGGCCCTGCTCGCCGCATACGTTGATAAGATTAAAGAAACCATCACGCTTCTTTTCAAAAGCTCAAGAGTTTCCGGGGTATTCGAGAGTTTCTATTCCGGACTTGTCGATATAGCGCGAAACGGAAGCGGGGCCATAAAGAATGTCAGTATGAGCATTAATATACTGGACCCCCGTATTATGATCGGGCTCTTCCTGGGCGGAGTGCTCCCCTTTGTCTTCTCTGCCCTGTCCATGCGGGCGGTCGGCAGGGCGGCTGGAGATATGGTCAAAGAGGTACGCCGGCAATTTAAGGAAAAGCCCGGCATACTGGCCGGCATAGATAAACCCGATTACGCCACCTGTGTGGCTATTTCCACCAGGGGCGCCCAGAGGGAGATGATCGCCCCCTCTGTTCTTGCCATTATTTTTCCGATCCTGATAGGCATTCTTTTCGGCCCCTTTACGGTCATAGCGCTATTGGCAGGTTCCCTGGTATCCGGATTCATCCTGGCGGTCCTGATGGCTAACTCAGGCGGCGCCTGGGATAATGCCAAGAAGTACATTGAAAGAGGCGCTCACGGCGGGAAAGGCTCGGATCCTCACAAGGCCGCAATTGTCGGCGATACGGTAGGCGACCCTTTTAAGGATACCTCCGGACCGTCAATCAATATCCTGCTGAAATTGATGTCCATGGTCTCAATCGTTTTCGTGACGGTATGTATCACCCTGAATAACCTGGTCATTCAAATCTTTAAATAAAGAAATCGGGGGGAGCCTCTCACCCTTTCGGCTCATCAGCTGATCGAGGACGCCGAAAACTCAAGGACGCCAATGCGGTAGTCGCCCTTGAGTTTTGCCACTACCACCATGATGCAGGGAGCGGCCGAGTTCCTGGTATAAGGGATGCGCGGTGCAGTGTGAATGAGCTAGATCAGGTAGCCGATTCCTCTGACTGCGGTGATCCATGCCTTGCCTGCCGGCGCGATGCAATTAAGCTTCTTCCTGAGAGCGGAGACATGGACATCAACGACCCGGCTCGAAACCGGGGCCGGTTTTCCCCAAATGGTGTAATAGAGGACGTCCCTGGAGACCGCCTGCCCCCTATTATGCATGAGGGTCAGGAGTATCTTGTACTCCTGGTAAGAAAGCCTGATCTTCTTAGCGGTCCCGGACAGGTCTTCCGGGCAGGAAATCGCCATCGATTTCAGCTCCAACTTTCCCCAGGGAAAAAGAAACGCTTCCTCTTTTTTTTCGACAGCCTTCAATACCCGACATTCTAACTCCTCCGCATCCCAGGGTTCTTTTAAATAATCGGAGCAGCCGGCGATGAAGGCCTTGCGAATATATCTCCGCCCCCCATAAGCTATGAACGCAGTGACCGAAGTCTTCGGGGTATCATATGTTGAAGAGATAAATAACTCCGCCGGCAAAACAACGATATCGAAGACCGGCTCAGGCAGGAGATTCTCGGAAAAGTTGAGACGAAAGAGTGGATTGCGCCGGAAGTAAAGCTTCAGGCGCTCGCTCAAGACCTGGTCTCCGGTAATAAGGTTTATGACAATCTTACGGTCAGGTCTTATCTTCAAGCCTTTTCAGCTTTGTTTTCAGCTCTTCAAGAAGCAAGTCCGCCGAATCGTCAGAACCCTCCAGTGCCTCAAACTGTGCCTCCAGGCTGTCCTTTTTGGGCTCGGCCAGCTCTTTCATGGCATCGGCTTCCGCCTCGATCCTTTCTACCTTTTCGGCCATCCGATCGAAGGCGTCGAACGCCGAAGTATCCGCAAAGCCGCCCATGGTCTCCTGGATTCTCTTTTGGGCTTCGGCTCTCTTGGCCCGCGCGATGAGCAGGTTTTTCTTGCGCTGAGCCTCCTCAATTTTTTGCTGGAGCTGCCTGAGCGTGGACTTTATCTGCTCCACGGATTCATGCTGGGATTCCCACTGGGTCTGATACTGCCTGGCCAGGTTAACGTATTCCTGTTTTCTGAGCAGGGCCTCTTTGGCCAGATCATCTTTTCCGGCCTTTACGGCCAGAACGGCCTTTCGCTGCCATTCTTCGGCCTGCCCATTGTTTTGAAGCACCTGGCGTTCTAATTTTTTTTCATCCGCAATCGAAGAAGCGACGACTTTTTTGGATTCAATCAACTGTTCATTCATTTCGACGATCAACTGATTCAGCATTTTCTCCGGGTTCTCGGCTTTGCTGATCATATCGTTAATATTTGCTTTGAAAGTCCGTCTAAACCGGCTAAACAGTCCCATTGCCAACCTCCTGTTATTCTTTCCGGCGATACCCTGAGAGTACCTTATAGTGCTGTACCAGGGCCAGCCCCATAGCCTCGAGTGAAGCCCGGAACTCTTCAAAATCCATAGTCTCCAATTCGAGGGTGTCAATAAGAATTACATTCTCCCCTTCCAGGGCGTAGGCGCCGTGAAGCAGGTCCTCTGCGTTCAATCTGAGCAGTTTCTCAAAAAATGCTTCCCGGTTACCATCCGGAAGATCCATCACCTTGACCCGGATTACGACCAGGGGGTCAGAAAGCATGACCATTAGATTTCTTAAGCCCTTCTCCTCGTCATTTATCAACCAGGCATTTTCTTTCACTTCCTCACAGGCCAGGGATAGATCGACCATATAGCTCTCGATTTTGTCTTTACCTTTCATAAGAATCTCCTGAGAACCAATATTTAAGCGGCCGGGCTACTTCCTTCCCGAATTACGTTGTCCACCCGCATCCCCCCGGCTCTTCTGTCCTGCTTAAAGAGGACCTCAACCGGGGCTGATTCCACCCGGAGGTGTAAACACTATCTGGCTGAGGTGATGTTTGGGTTAACCCAGGAATACCTGGCCGGCGTTATCGATGGCTAAAATCGTCTTACATTCCGAACAGCGGAAGCGCCCGGATCTAGTGGCTTTAAGTTTCTTGCTGCAGATCGGGCATTTAAAGATCTTCGGGAAAGGTCCGGCTTGCCCCGCTTCCCCTTTATCAGAGAAAAAGGCCACCGATTCATCTAAATTCTCTTTTATATTAAAAAATTGAGAAAATCCAAGTAATTGAAAAACTTCGTAGACCTTGGGCTGAATTTCCAATAGAACAAGATCTCCGCCCCGGGGTTTTACCGCTTTGAGAAAAGCGGTAAAGGATCCGATTCCGGTGCTGGAAACATAGTTTAGACCCCCGCAGTGAAAAATCAGCCGCGTATAGTCGCTATCAATGGTCCTGGCGACTCGTTTTTGGAAATAGTTAGAATTATACGTGTCAATATACCCGGTCAGATACAGTACCAGACAGCCCGGCACGTCGTCTATCTTCTGAAGCCTTATTTTGAGGCTATCATCCTTATCGTCGTCGAACCCAGGTACGATATCGTTATTCATACAGTCCCCATAACAATTTTGCTCTCCATATTATACAGTATGCCTTACCTTGTCAAATCTTTCAATAAAATTTATCAAGTAGCTTGCCTATTCCGGACTTACCTGTCAAGGGGCTTTCTTTTTTTAATAGTCCAGCCAAATTCATTTGTTCGGGTCCCAGGTCAGGCTCAGAGCGCCGAGATTGTAAAAATCTTGCAATTTACTGCTTGCAGAGCCAAGGGGAAAACGGGCCACCCCACGATACCTGGCTCCGAATAAGAACTCTCCCATTCTTGCCGTAACTCCGATTCCAAGCGAATAGTCCTGGCGGCGTTTTTCCGGATTGTCGTAGATATTGAAAAGCCCTTTCAAGAAAGATGAAATCTTTAGACCCTTCTTGATCTTATAGCCTGTCTCAACCCTGGCCCCGAAGCTAAAAAGATCTTTGGACAACCCGCTGCCGTCAAGGTCATTGAACCAGGTCCATTTAGAAAACAAGCCGAAATCCAGGCCCAATTTATCGGTCAACTCAAGATCAACGGCCGGGTTAAGATAGATATACGAATAGTCACTGCCGGTCGAAAAATAATCCTTCTGGGAGTAACGTAATTGCAAGCTGCTGGAGAATTTATCACTGAATTCCTCTTTTACCCTGAAAAAAGCGGTATGCCGCAAATATGAGGGGATCAAGCTCCCTTCATCTTCATCTTCTTCCGTGCCGTAGGCGATTTCATACCTGGTGGTAAATACCGGCAGCTTGATTCCTTCGGAAAAACCCAAATAAGGAGAAAGGATTAAGAGCAGAGCCAGGAACTTTTGCATATCTCTACTATCGGTATCATTTTCTTTTTTGAAAATAGAAATAATTCCTTGACCTCCGGAGAATTTGATTCTAATATTTTAGGATGAAGGATGCGTTTATGGAAAAAATATCAGGCTTTGCTCTTACCGCGATTCTGCTTTTGCTGATTTCAACCCCGGCCCTGTTTTCAGTCGATAAAGCTGATTTTGATAATATTATTGATTTTTCAGTAACAATCAAAACTCTCAATCAAACGGCAGTCGACGAGGGGTCTCCCGCATCCTCCATAGACTTGAATAAATTATTCTTGCTGAACGGAACGGCCTCAAGCATCACCATTATCAATTCCAAAGAAAATGAATTCCAGGTACTGGTCGACCTGGTAAGCGGTGAATGGCTGGGCCTGGAGGATGTGAAGAGCTACCACTGCCTGATCCTTTTCGAAGGGCCTGAATTTTACCGCATTTTTCCCAAAAGAAAGCCGAAACAGCCTGTGCCTGGCCTCATTACTACTAATGACCGGATCATGGTAGTAGCCAGGGCGATCAGGCAGGTTACTATCGAAACGGGGAAAAAAAGCTGGCTGCTTGAGGGCTTTTACGTGCGCACCATTCGCTGACGGTCAGTTAAGAACAACATCGCGGACAGTGATTTCCCTGCCTTCCGCCAAAACCACGGCCCTTTCAATAACATTCCGCAGCTCACGGATATTACCCGGCCATGGGTGGCGGATGAGGGTCTCAACCGCCGCGGGCCCGAGCTTCTTGCCCTCCCCGGAGATAATTTTACAAAAATGGGCCGCCAGAATGGGAATATCCTCCGGCCGCTGCCTTAAGGGAGGCACCGAGACAGGAAGAACGTTGATCCGGTAGTAGAGATCCTCCCTGAAGCGGCCCTTCTCCATCTCTTGTTTCAAGTTCCGATTCGTGGCTGAAAGAACCCTGAGATTGAGAGGAATCCGGTGTATCCCCCCGACTCTGCGCAGCTCTTTTTCTTCCAAAATCCGAAGCAGCTTTACCTGGGCCTGGGGCTTAAGCTCTCCGATTTCATCGAGGAAAAGCGTTCCTTCATTGGCCTGCTCAAAACAACCGGGTCGGGTCACGGCATCGGTGTAGGCGCCTTTCTCCGAGCCGAAAAGCTCGGATTCCAGCAGGGTCTCCGGGATCGCCCCGCAATTTACGGCCACAAACGGAGAAGCGCGGCGCGGAGAAAGCCGGTGCAGGGATCTGGCCACCAATTCCTTCCCGGTTCCGCTTTCCCCCTGGATCAAAACTATCGAATCCGTCGATCCATATTTTAAAAGCTGTCCTTTTAATTCCCGCATAGGTTGGCTTTCACCGATAAAACAATCCAGGATTTCTTCAGACCTGCCCGTCGCAAATTGCTTTCGGATTTCGATATTTTGAGCCGCTCTCCGTATCGTTCCCTCCAATTCCTTTAGATCATATGGCTTCAAGATATAATCGTAAGCCCCGGCCCGAATCGCCTGCTTTACAAAGCTGATATCCGAGTAAGCGGTCAGCATGATGACCGGCGGGTGATCGTTCAGAGCCATCATCTCTTCCAGCACGCTTAATCCATCGATATCCGGCAGGTTTATATCCAGGAGAACGACATCCGGGTCCATCTCTTTAAGCGC
>CAZERV010000069.1:0-15434 GCA_964514815.1 uncultured Spirochaetaceae bacterium
GGCTCAAGGAATTCGCTGAGAAAGAGAATATGGATTCCTACTCTGCCGATTTAGTGCAACTTAGAAACCCACTGGCTTTGCCGGTGGTAATGTCTTGATGGCTGTGCCGTAAGACAAATTATGTTATCATACTTTGATGGCAAAGTGGAAGAAATTAGCCCATGTTGTTTACCAGTGCAGCTATCATATCGTGTGGTGCCCGAAATACAGGTTTCGAATAATGAAGGGTGGGGTAGGAAAATTTATCGAGGAGACGATCAGAAGCATATGCGAATGGAAATCGATAGAAATACTGGAATTGAACGTGAGGGATGATCACGTACACGCGGTGGTAAATATACCTCCGAAGCTATCGATATCTGAAGTCATGGGTATACTGAAAGGCAAAACAGCGATAAAGCTTTTCAAAAGCTATCCAGCGTTGAAGAGCAAGCCGTACTGGGGAAATCACTTCTGGAGCCGCGGGTATTGTGTTAGTACGGTAGGTCTGGATGAGAACAAGATACGACGATACGTAAAATATCAGGAAGAGAATGAGCGGCTCGAAGAAGATCAGCGACAAGAATTTGGCCTCTTTTAGAGGCCGCAAGAAAGCCACCTGCTTTGCAGGTGGTCGTTTACCAAATCGATAATTCGAAAAAACTACGTTTTCAACCTGCGGAAAATGAGATATAATGTCTCAATGGCTCAAAATCGGATTACACAACATCCTCTACCTGGCTTTTCTTTATAAGATTCTATTTCTAAGAGAATCTTGTCAGTTTTTGCGAGATTTCCCCTGTCTTCCTTGATTTTTTGCCTTTGTTGAATTCTAACCTATCAATTATGCCTTTCTGGATAAATTAGTAATAGACTTTTTGAATGTCAGGATAGGATTGCGGCAGCTATAAAATGCCGGACATCCCGGTCGTCTTGTGTCTACTGCCTTAAGGTTTAATCAGCTCTCTAAGCTCATCCAGCAGCTCGAGCATGATCGGATCGTCCCGGAATCTAGCCTTCTCGCCGTTCAGGAACTTTTCTCTTTCTCCCGCCTCGCCCAGGGAGGAAAGGGTATAGATGGTGTCCACCACGTCCTGCATGGCGGTCGAGCGTCCCGCCTGCTCAAAGGCCCGCTCATACTTTTTGATTACTTCTATCCTCATTTTCCTTCTTGACCTAACAATTCTTGTATTGCTTCCAGTATTTCTCGCCTGTCGAATGGCTTGGCTAGGGTGCTCTCAGCACCGATTTTCTTTGCTACCTTGAGGAAATAGAAGAGGCCATTCCTGCCGCCGCCGGAAATGGCAATGATCTTCGCCTCAGGGAAGTCGCGCTTAAGTTCCTTTATAGTCTGTATCCCCTCTTTCTCCGGCATAAATATGTCTGTGATGATGAGGTCGGTCAGTTTCTCCCGGTATAATTTTACCCCTTCCTTTCCGTCAGGGGCCTCCACAACCTCGTGACCGGCACGCTCCAGCATCTGCCGGAGCATCTTCCGAAACTTCTCTTCA
Organism: uncultured Spirochaetaceae bacterium; assembly: GCA_964514815.1. Taxonomy (GTDB): domain Bacteria; phylum Spirochaetota; class Spirochaetia; order SZUA-6; family DRHE01; genus CAZERV01. The sequence continues at coordinate 1,491 of CAZERV010000069.1, forward strand.
TCATCGATAATGAGAATTCGGGCCATATCCTCTCCTTGTCAATAGTTAATCTTCAACTCTGGGCAGATAGATGTGAAACCAGCATCCTTTCCCAGGCTCGGTATGCACTGTGATGAAGCCCCCATGGCTTTTGATAATTCCGTGGACCACCGAAAGACCCAGACCTGAGCCATTACCCACATCCTTGGTGGTGAAGAAGGGCTCAAAGATGTGCTCCAGGACTTCCGGCTCTAGGCCGCAACCGGTATCACTTACGGTCAATCTCAAGTAATGCCCCTGTTGGACTTCCTTAAGACCCGCCAATTCAGCATCCACCTCAACCTCCACCAGGCTTATCCCCAGCTCCCCAATCTTTTCTCCAATAGCATCTCCAGCATTCATACCCAGGTTCATTATTACCTGCTGTATACCGGAAGAATGGGCCAGGACAGTGCCCGACTCTGCCGCGATGTTCTGGTGGATATTGATGGTCGTCGGCAAGGAGGCCCGCAGCAGTTTAACTGATTCTTTTATGATTGAAACAAGCTGTACAGGTTTGCGCTCCTCCTCACCGGGACGGCTAAAGTCCATAAGCTGTTTTATCAAATCTTTGGCTCGGTAAACGGCTTCCATTAACTCCTCAGTATTGTCCCGGGTAAGACTGCTTTCAGGTACATCGTCTTTTATCATATCGCCATAACCGAGTATTATCCCCAGGAGCGTGTTGAAATCATGAGCAACACCCCCGGCAAGATGACCAAGAGCTTCCATCTTCTGGGTTTGCCGGAGTTGTTTTTCCAGGTTCTTCAGTTGAGTAATGTCGGCTCCGTAAATATACACTTGCCGACGTTCTGAACTGCTCAGGTAGGTGAACAGAAAGTTTCTTTCTCCGATCCGGCATTCATGCTGTGCGGTATCCTGACAGTGGATTAATCCTTCGAAGGCCTCCCGGTCCAATTCGGGGCAGAGGGTATACCAGGATTTGCCTAACAGTTTTTTGGTCGAACAAAGTCTATGGGCTCCCTGATTTGCCAGCAGTATATTTCCATCATAGTCTGTCCTTAGCACAGGAGCAGGGTTTAGCTCTGGAAACAATGCCATCTCTGCCAGTGCCTCCTCGGACTGCTTGCGCTGAATCAGCGAACCCAGTTGAGCTATAACCGCTAAAACCAGCTCAACCAGTCGTTTGTCCTCTGCACGGGGTTCAGATATCTTGAAAAAAGCAAGTACAGCCAGCACCTGATCGTTATCGATGATGGGAACTCCAAAAGCAGCTTTGAGACCGGATTCTCTGGCGATCCGGGCCCGAATAAAAAATGTATCTGGCTGGATCGAAACATTCTGAATCCATTCCGGTTGCTTCGATGACCAGACTCGCCCGGGAAGTCCAACATTCGGCGGAAATGTAATCTTTTCGCTCAACAGCCTGAATTTCTCCAGGCTCCTGGTGCTGCTATACCAGGGGGGGCCACATTCCAAAAATGTTTCATCCGGACAGGGGATCCATACCTCACCATAATTCCAACCTATAACTTCACATATCTTGCGCAGTGTAATCTTCAACGCTGAGTTAAAATCCCGTGATTCACTGATTACCCGGGTAATTGTTAGCAAAAGACCAACTTCAGTCTCGGCCCGCTTACGCTCGGTGACGTCAGTTATTATTCCCAGGATGGCGCTCTCTCCTTCGTAGTTTATCAATTTTGTCGTATGGATGGCGTCAATTTTTTTACCTTCTCTGGTCAGGAGTTTATATTCGTATGGAGGAATATCTTTACCCTTCATATATCGGCGAAAATTCTTCTCTACAAGGTCGATTGACTCTGGGGGAATCAAAATACGGAAGTCGAAATCAGGTGAATAGAACTCTTTTCTTTTGTATCCCATAATCTCTTCACATATCTTATTGGCATATACAATTCTACCCTTTTTGTTGATAAATATCATGTTTGGTGAATGTTCTGCCAGGTTCCTGAATTTCTCTTCCGACTCCCGCAGCGCCTCTTCAGCCTGAATGCGCTCGGTTTCTGATTTTTTCAATTCAAGAATCTGTTTACGCAACTCTACCAATTCATTAATAAGTTGCTCTTTGGTTTTTTCTTCATCTTTCATCTTGAGAGTTTCCTCATATATAATAATAAGCTATTCTGATTAAAAAGATCAAGAATTTTTAGAAAGTTGTGCCTGGTTACAATAAATGGAAAGGATAGGGTCAACCCCGTAAAGCTTAAAAGCCCAATAGCTGATAAAAGCAGCCACGATCAAGAAGATGATGCCCTGTTTGTTAAGCAGTTGAATAAGCTCCACGATGTTTTCCAGAAGCGCCGGGTTAATACCTCCGATGGAATGGTTTCATCTTCATCAGCATCCCGGCCATTGCTTGACAAACACTACCTCCATCCCCGCCTCTACCAGGGAACCAGGGGCCAGGTGGAAGCCTTGCCAACGTACTCCCCCGTAGTCGGCTGATAGCAGAAGATGTACTTGAAGCCTCGCTCGTAGGTCCGCAAGGCCACACCCGATGGGACGGGATAGACCATTTTGCCTGCTCGGCGATCGCTGTAGTGAGGAAAGTGAGCTTGCTGGAGAAGGTCCCGAAGATCAGGTCAACCTTGTCCACGTTGATGAAGCGCTCAAGTTGAGCGAGGGATGTCTCGGTGTCCGATTGGTTGTCACTGACGATAAGCCCAACCGGTCTGGTTAAAAGCCCCCCTTTCTAGTTGACCAATTTGGCCCAGAGCTCATAGCCATCCTTAACTTTTATTGATAGGAATTTTTATAACTCGTCTTGGCACAAATAGTCAAGAAGCAAAGGTAAAAGAGAAGATTAAGCGGTTAGTTCAAGGATGATTGATCAAGGCCTGGAGGAGGCTTGCACCTGCGGGCCGCCCCTACCCTGCGGGCATCTACGACCTGTGGGTAAAAAACAAGATTTTTAAGTGGTATTGCCCAGCGCTGATTTCATCCGCAACCTAAGTTTTTATAGCCAAAGTCCAATAAAATAGGTTTGGGCGCTGGACTTTATTATATTTTTTATGCGTTCAGCGCAAAATATTCAAAGGAATAGCATATATATTATTATTTTACATTAACTTATAGAGTAGTCAAGAAAAAATGTTCCTTATTTTCAACATGATATAGAAAGAGAACTAAACACATTTCCACCGAGCATAAACCCCAATGCCAGTGCTCACGCACGAGTTGTAAGTGTCCTCCCCAATGCGCCAGTCCTTGACAATGCATATCTTTTAGCTTATAATTCGAACCCTTGAAGATGGCTTACGCTCCGATACAAACGCTTTCGAAACCGTTACCAATAGATGCTTCGTTGATCTCCAAACCAGCCTTCTTCCGGACATCCGGAAGTGGCCGTTACTCTTGAACCTGCAGGAGGGAAGATGACCTCAATCTTCTTCGCCACCGACGTGCACGGCTCTGAAATTTGCTGGAAAAAGTTCATCAATGCCGGCAAGTTTTACCAGGCGGATATCATCATCCTGGGCGGCGATATGACCGGTAAGGCGATTGTGCCCATCATTTACCAGGGGGATGATAAATATAAGGCTGTTTTGCTCGAGCAAGAGTTCATTCTGCAAGGCGAAGACCAGGTCGAAGAAATGGCCAAAAGTATTAAGAGCCGTGGATACTACTCCTATCGCACCACACCGGACGAAATAGAGGAGCTCAATGCCGATCCTGGCCGGGTGGACGACCTGTTTAGCTCCGAAGTGCTCAAGACGGCCGGGCAGTGGTTGGCCTATGCCGACGAGAAGCTGGAAGGCTCCGGCATTCGCTGTTTTGTGGCGCCAGGAAACGACGACATGTTCGAATTGGACGGCCTGATCCGCGGCTCGAAGCACGTTCAACTGGTGGAGGGCCGGGTGATCGAGCTGGATGAGCATCATGAAATGATCAGCTCGGGTTGGAGCAACATCACCCCCTGGCACACCTACCGGGAAGAAGATGAGGAGAAGCTGCGGACTCGCTACGAGGCGATGATTTCCAGGCTTAAAGATGTGAAGAGCAGTGTGTTCAACCTTCACGTTCCGCCATACGGCTCAAATCTCGACAATGTGCCCGAGCTGACCGAGGACTTAAGGCCTAAACATGCGGGACACTCCCTGGTTCCGGCCGGCAGTCACTCGGTGCGGGAAATTATCGAAAAATATCAACCGCTTTTAGGACTTTTCGGGCACATCCACGAAGGAAAAGGGGCGATCAGGCTGGGCCGGATCCTGTGCATCAATCCGGGGAGTATGTACGAGCAGGGCCGGCTGCTGGGCGCCCTTATAAAACTGGCCCCTGACAAGATCGAGAGCTACATGCTGATTACCGGCTGACCGATTCAGCCCGTTGAAAGGAGGTGATAATAAGGTTTGTGAAAGTATTTAGCAGCGGTGATCGCCAACATCAAATTCCGGTGAGTGAAATCTAAAAAGAAAGGAGAAAGTTACAATGAATTCGAATCTGTTTTTGCGCAAGGCTACCGGCCTGGTGCGTTCCTGGTCGGGTTTCGATGCCTTCATTTACGCCCTGTTTTCCATCAACCTCATCACCCTGGGCCTCTACATCTTCAGCCAGATGTATTACCTGGAAGGGGGGTTAATTCCCGCCTTGATTGTCAGCGGGGTGTTTATCATTTTTGAGGTGATAATCTATGCCGGCTTGATAGCGGTAATGCCCCGCGCCGGCGGCGATTACGTGTGGCAAAGCCGCATCCTGGGCGGCGGTATAGGGTTTGTGCTGGCCGTCACCGGCTGGTGGTTCATTCTCTGGCTCTGGGTGCCTCTTTACGCCGACATGCTGCGCAACTTGTTCTTTACCCCGCTTTTAGGCATCCTCGGCGCCAAGGAAGCCGCGCTCTGGTTCAGCCAGACACCTATTGGCCTCTTCGTCACTGTCTTGATCATGTGTGGGCTGGTCACGCTTTATATCGCCATCGGGATGAAGTGGTATGCACGGATCCAGAAGTTCTGCTTTTGGGTCGGCATGGTCGCCCTGCTGGTGGTCTTTGCCTTTTTGCTCTTCAACAATCATGAGTCCTTCCTGGCCGGCTTGGAGAAACAGGCCCCGGCCATGTTCGGCGCCGAGGCCGGCGTCTACAAGGCGACCCTCGCCGCCGGTGAGGAGGCTGGCGCGGTCGCGCCGCTTTTTGGCGGGGGGCTGATGGTCATCTTTCTGGCCATACCATATATCGTTTTTTTCAACCTGTGGCCCAACTGGGGGGCGACCCTCTACGGCGAGGTTCGCGGCGCTACCGACTTTAAGCGCAACTTCTGGGGCATGGGCTGGGCCTTGATAATCACTACGATTCTTGGTGTAGTCTTTTTTCTCTTGATCAACAAGACGATAAGCTGGGATTTTTACATGAAGGCCAACGGCGCCTGGTGGAACTATGCCTGGGGCTACACGGACAAGCTGCCCCCGCTGCCGGTCTGGCCCTATCCGGCCTTACTGGCCGCGTTCATGACCTCAAGCCGGGTCCTTCAATTTATCATCATCCTGGCCATGAGTGCCTGGTGGTTCGGCTGGTCCGGCACGGTATTCTTAAGCTCGACCAGGGTCATCTTTGCCGCCGCTTTCGACCGCCTCCTGCCGGAGAAAGTCGCGGCGGTGGAACCCCGCACCCGCACCCCGATCTATGCCTTGCTCTTGATGTTGATTCCCTCTCTCGTCATCTCGGCGCTCTTTGCCTGGAACATCTTTAACTTCCAGTCGCTGATCCTGTGTTCCACCCTGGTTATCGCCGTCACCTACCTGGGCTCCACTATCGCGGCTATCATATTGCCCTTTCAGAAGCGCGATCTCTATAACGCCTCCCCCATCGCCAAGTACAAGATAGCCGGTATTCCGCTTATCTCCATAGCCGGGGTCATCTTCGGGGCCTTCCTGGTCTTTCTGCTCTACGAATGGATTATAGACCCCCAGGGGCTCTACGGAATCGGCATCTCCAACACCAGCTCGGTGATCTATATGGGAGCCATGTACCTGCTGGCCCTGGTCATCTACCTGGGCTTCAAGCTCTATCGCAAGCGCCGGGGAATCGATATAGACAAAATATATAAGGAAATTCCGGTTGAATAAGTGCGCTCATGCTGTCAGAATAAGGATAAATTATGAGTACACTCTCCCACCTGGAAGATGAGATGCACCGCCTGATTTCTGAGGCGCAGAAAGAGAAGATTTTTCTGCGTCTGCTCGGCGGGCTGGCGGTCAAAGTTCATTCCCCACTGGCAGCTCACCGCTCGCTGGAAAGAGAGTACCCGGACATCGACTTTATAACCGACAAAGCGGGCGCTAAAAAACTGGCGGATTTCCTGCCTGCCATGGGGTATGTGCCGAACAAGGTCTTTAATACCTTAAACGGCGCTCGCCGGCGGCTTTACTATGACGAAGCGCGGGACCGGCAGATCGACATATTCATCGGGGACTTTACTATGTGCCACAACCTGCCCCTCACAAACCGGTTTCACGTCGAGCCGCTGACGATTCCTCTGGCCGAGCTATTCCTGACAAAGGCGCAAATTGTGCATCTGAATCGCAAAGATGTGCTCGATCTGCTGGCCCTGGTCCTGGATCATGAAGCCGGTCAGGGGGATGAGGAGACCATCAATGTGAATCTAATCGCCGGTCTCTGCGCCAAAGACTGGGGCCTCTATACCACTGTCTCTATAAACCTCCAAAAGCTCCCGGACTTCCTGGCGGAAGGAAGCGTGGAGCTGGATGAAAACCAGGCCCAAACGATTAAGAAACGACTGGCAGCGATCCGGGAAGCAATGGACTCCATCCCGAAGACCCTGGCCTGGAAGCTGCGGGCCAGGGTCGGCAGGCGCGTGCGCTGGTATGAGGAGGTGGAAGAGGTGCAGCGCACCTGAAAAGCAATCTAAGTCTTGATGCAGTGAAACTTTAGAGGGAGAGTTATCGTTACCTGCTCTCCCTTTTTTAAGATCCCCCTGCCGCCGGGGTTGGAGATATCGATGATAAAAGGAAGCTCCCGGCCGCTGACTTCTACATAATACCTGGCAATATAGCCTATATAGGTAAAGCTCCGGATTCTGCCCTGAAAACTATTTCCCTTTCCCTTTGAAGGCGCTTTTTCCAGTGAAGATGCTTCCGGCCTGATAACGATGGTAGCGGTATCCCCGGCTTTGAATCCCTTCAAGTCCTCATTCATATTGATAAACTCGCCGAGATCTGTGGCTATGGTCAAGGTCTCGTTTTGCCTGGATTTTATTTTTCCCTTTACCAGGTTAATGTGGCCGATAAAGCCGGCCACGAAGAGGCTGGCCGGCTTTTCGTATATTTCAATGGGCGTCCCTATCTGTTCGATTTTTCCCTGGTTCATTACCACGATCCGGTCGGCCATACTCATGGCTTCTTCCTGGTCATGAGTAACGAAAATCGTGGTCAAGTCCAGGGACTGCTGGATCTTCCTGATCTCTTCCCTCATCATGACTCTTAAGTTGGCATCCAGGTTTGAGAGAGGCTCATCCAAAAGGATAATTTGGGGCTCGATGACTATACAGCGGGCCAAAGCCACCCGCTGCTGCTGGCCGCCCGATAGTTGAGTCGGTTTTCTATCCCCAAGGCCTTCAAGCTGGACCACGCTCAATACATTCAGCACCTTTTTTTCGATCTCTTTCCGAGACAGTTTTTTGACTCTCAATCCATAAGCGATATTGTCGAACACGTTCATATGGGGAAAAAGGGCGTAGTTCTGAAAGACCATGCTTGTTTTTCTCTTCTCAGGGGGTATGTCGTTAATTCTCTCCCCGTGCATGATGATATCGCCCGCGCTGGGGTAATAGAATCCCCCGATCATCCTGAGCAGGGTCGTTTTTCCGCACCCGGAGGGGCCTAAAAAGGTCACGAACTCCCCCCTCTTAATGTACGGAATGCTGAGGTTGTTTACCGCGACTACATTACCGAACTTCTTGACCAGGTTTGTAAGCTCCAGGATCGTCTCATTCGCCATCATTAAAAGCCTTTCAGCATTTCTACTTTTGATTTTTTTGAAATAAATTTCAACATCATCAGGCTCACCAGAACGATAATAGTAAGCATCACCGCCATAGCGGAAGCCTTTCCTATATTGCCTGTCTCGGCCAGCCTGAGTATGAGGAGGGAAGCCAGATTAGTCCCGGGCGCTATCAGGAAGATCACTGCGCTGATGGTTATCATACCCACCATGAAGGTGTAGAGAAAACTGGCCGCAAAAGCAGAGCTCATGAGGGGTAGGGTCGCCCTGATAAAGGTCTGAAAGCTGCCGGCGCCCAGGTCTCTCGAGGCTTCCTCAATTGAAATATCGATTTGATGGAGTTTGCTTATACCCGCCTCGAGCCCTACCGGAAACTCCCGGAAGGCTATGTTGATTATGATGATCAGCAGGGTCCCGGTGAGCATCAGAGGATAGCGGTTAAACACGAGGATGTATCCGATGCCCATCACCGTGCCGGGAACGGCAAAGCCCAGCAGGGCAGTAAACTCTAAGAGCTGTCTTCCTTTCGGCTTTTTTCGCACCAGGATGTATGAAAAAATGATTGATGAGGCCGCGGTGATCACCGCGGCGATCGAAGAAACGGTAAAGGAGGTCTTAAGGGCCCTCCACCCCGCGTAGCTGGAGAAATGCTCCAGGGTGAGTTTATTATTTATCATGAAAAGCTTTGTGATCGAGTTGATAAATATTACGGAAAAGCAGGAAATAATTATTAAAACGACCGCGATTGATAGTATGAAAAAAGGATACTGGATAAACCAGGATATCTTTCTCTGTTCCGTAGCCATCATCTGGCCGCTTACGGTGACATAGGAGCCCTCTTTGAGGAGGTAGTTCTGCACCACATAGACAAAGATCGAGGGGATGATGAGTAAAATACAGAATACTGCGGCCATCTCCATGTTCTGCTCCCCGATCCAGAGGTTATAGGCATCGGTTGCCATGATGGGAAGCCCGCCGCCTATCAGCATTGGGTTTCCGAAATCGGCTAAAGAGATGATAAAGACCAGGAGCGCGGCCTTGAAGAGTCCCGGGAGGGAGAGCGGGATTATGACCTGGAAGAGGGTCCTGGCCTGGCTGGCGCCCAGATCGAGAGAGGCATCTTCTAAAGAAGGATTCAAGGACTGGAGCACATTGTTAACCATCAGGAAACCCAAAGGCAAAAACGAGAGCACCTGGGCAGTGATGAGGCCCGGCCATCCGTAGATGTTGGGGCTGATCTTTAAAAATTGATAAATAAGCCCTCTCCTCCCGGCAATGATGATGAGAGCCAGGGAGAAAATAAAAGGCGGTGAAATCAAAGGCAAGAGAGAAGCGGTCTTTAAGAATCCCTTTAAGGGCAGGTTTGTTTTGCTGATCGTGTAGGAAAGAGCAAAAGCAATGACCAGAATTATTACCGTGGTTACAATACCCAGCAATAGACTATTGAGCATGGACCGGTAATAGTAGGAATAACGGAAAAAATCGGCGTAGTTCTCGAGTGACACCTCTTCCTCGACCCGGAAAGAAGTAATGAATACCGAAGCCAGCGGATAGACGACGAACAGGAGGAGCAGGAGAGTCATGACAATGGTCAGCACGATAAATACGGGGTCTCTCCCCATATCAAGTCCAGTGCCCTGGTTTAAGGCAAATCGAAAGGCGGCCTGAAGCCGCCTTTCGCAGGTCGATTACTTTGTAAACTTGGTTTTCCAGTTGCTCATTATCCTTTCCCTGTTTTCTGCCGCCCATTGGGCATCATAATCGATAAGCTTGGGGTCAAACTTCACCAGCGCCTCCACCCCGGGATAGGTAACCTTGGACCTGTATTTGGCGACTTCTTCCTGGAACTCTTTGCTTCCGAGATAGTCTATAAACTTTTTCGCGCCGCCCGGATTTTTTGTGTTCTTATAGATGACTGCGATATCGAGAACATAGCCTGTCCCCTCTTCAGGAATGACCATCTCTACGGGATAGCCTTCATCCTTTCTCTTCTGCACGGCCTGGTCCCAGGTTATCCCGATAATATATTCCCCCTGGGCAACCAGTTGTCCCGGCGCAGAACCGGATTTAGTATATTGGGCAACATTCTGATTTAGCCTGGCCAGATAATCCCAGCCGTCCTCTTCACCATAGAGCTGCATGATGGTAGAGACGGTAAGAAAAGCGGTTCCGGATGTGCCTGGATTGGGCATGACGATTTCTCCCTTCCACTTCGGATCGAGGAGGTCCTGCCAGGATTTCGGCATTTCATAACCTTTTTCCTTCAGAAGCTTGGTATTCACCGCAATACAGGCAAACCAGTATGACCATCCGTACCAGTAGCCGTCGGGATCCTTGTACTCCGCAGAGATATTCTTCCAGGCGGGAGACTTATATTGCATAAGGAGTCCCTTTTCTTTAGCCATAAGGGCGAAGGAAAGCGGCCAGCCGAAGTGCATGTCTGCGCCTATATTGGGAGCCTCCGCCGCCACCCTGGCCCAGGCTTCGCCCGACGACAACCTGAGAGGCTCGAGCTGCAGGCCTGTCCCTTTGACAATTTTATCTGCAAGAGGGTCCAACTCCGATTCATCGTTATCCGAGTAATACTTGATGACCCCGCCCGGAACCTCTTCTTTTTCACCGACGGCAGTTACGAGAACTGCGGGAATGATGAAGAGAACGGTTAATACGAGAAAATAGCACCTCTTTATAAGCGACCTCCATTTGAAATAAGATAATATATAAAGCAAAAAGCTCTACATAACCAAAAATTGTACCATCCCGGCTCTATTTGTCAAGGAAACTTTTTATCGGCGACTAAATATTTCCAGCCGGTATTACCCGCAACCAGGCCCTCAAAGCGGGCCCGAATTCTCCTGTCCAGGTCTTCCGAAAATACCGCCGGGTTATCGGCGGCCAGGATCTTCCCTGCTTCATTCATGGCCCGGGCCCGAGCATCGGGCCTCCCCCTCTCTTCCCAGATCTCCCGCATCTCCCGGGCCGCCACGTTCGGGAAAACGGCCGTGCTGCGCATGTGCTCTATGGTGTGCATCTTTTCCATGTACGAGCCGCCCGGCCCGACCTCTGCGATCAAGCCCAGGGCAAGGTCTTCATCACTGAACTTAAGACCCCGCCTGATGCGTTTAAGCATCAGGGCAATCTCATTGTCAATTACACATTTGGCGAAATCAAAGGCCATCAGGCTGCTTAAAAGCCCTCCCATATTAAACATGTCCGTTCCCCCCAGGAGTGCCCCGGTCACGCTCATGCCCGTTTCGTAACCCGATTGGGCATCGTTTACATGGGCATTGGTCAGGCCTATGTATCCGCCTGAGGGAACCTTGTAAAAACGTGCCATCTGGCTGTGCGCCATCTGCAGGATCCCGGTCTCGATCGCCCCCGGCGTGTAGCTGCCCGTGCGCATATCGGCCACAGTCGATAAAACGGAATAGATCAGCGGTGTTCCGGGACGGACCATCTGCATGAGCACACCCAGGGCCAAAAACTCGGCGTTGCCGAGCGCCAGCGTGCCGGTTAGGGTCATGGGCGCCGTAATGCCGGCATTGGGGACGATGGTTCCGAAGACAGGCAGCTCCTTTTCGGTAAGATAGATCAACATTTCCGTCGATTCCACATCCATGGTCAGAGGCGAGATAACGGGACAGTAGTGGTGGGTGATGAGGGGCCGCATTTTATAAGCTTCTTCACCACCTCCAATAATCGCGCCCAGCTCCAGTACATCGAGCAGGTCTTTCATGCCCGGTGTGTTGCTGCGGACCGGCTTCAGGCAATTTTTCAAGGCCGGATAGAAGCGCGAAAGACTGAACCGGCCCTCCGGAGCATCTCCGGCGAGTGTTGAAATCGAAAAAACATCGTAACCCGGCAGCTCATTAATGAGAAAGGCGATGTCTGCAATATCGGAAGAGTCGGCCCGCCGCTCTTTTCCGGTCCGTGGCTCAATTATGTTGGGCGCAGAGCTTCCCGTTACCACCACGGGTCTGTCTTCGGGAATGGTCCGGTCATATTTAGGGTCGCGTCCACGGAATGTAAAGGTCGGGACGAAAGCCTTTCGATACTCTTCGACCACCCTGCGGGGAATATTCACGATCGAGGTTTCGGAATCAACATTACAGCCGTGCCCGGCGTAAATGTCTCGCGCTCTCTTATTACGTACCAGCACGCCTGTATTTCCCAGGATTTCAAGAGAAGCCTCATGCAGCCGTTCGACTTCCTGCGGTGCCAGGTATTCTGCGAATTGCATAATCCCTCCTTGCCTGAACCTTCCTTTCTAAGATTCGGTTTGCTTAAATCCGGTGGTTCCGGGGCCGCCTCCGCTCTTATAATTTTTCAAGAAGACCTGGTTTATTTTTTCCTGCAATTTTTCCGCATCAATGTGTTTGGAAAGATAACCGTCACATCCCGCCTTTATGAATTTCTCAGCATCCCCCTTAATGGCGCTGGCCGTTAAAGCGATCACGTGAAGTTCCTTCAACTCCTTATCCGACCGGATGCGTTTGGCCGTCTCCAATCCATCCATGACCGGCATTTGTATATCTAAAAGCAATAAATCGTATTTTTCCTTCTTTAGCTTTTCCAGGGCAATCTTGCCGTTATCCGCCAGGTCGCAATCCAGGTTCATTTTATTTATCAATCTCTTTACCAGCTTCTGATTTATTTTATTGTCCTCAGCTAAAAGGATCTTAAAGTCCGTCTTCCTCTTCTGTCCGGCCGGCGTTTCAATCTTTGAGCCGTCAAGATATTGAGCGGGAATGCTTTTCACTATTCCTCTCAAATCATAAAATAGATTTCTAAGTTTATCCAGATCATAATCCTGCCTGTCCGTTTTCTCATCTATCAGGGCAGCCAGTTCATGAATCTCCGTCATCCCGAGATTGCCGGTGACTCCTTTCAGATCGCGGGAGATATATTTTATATCCTTTTGAATATTGCTTAAAATTGCATCCTCCAGAGACAGGATTTTGCCGGGTAGATTTTTTATACATTCTAAAACCATCTTCTCCAAGTCAGGGTCATTATTCATGGCTCTCAGCCAGTTCTCCACCATCTTTTCATCGGCAAATCCGTCCGGTTTTTCGCCTACTTCCTTATGCAGGTTTGTCATTCCCACGGACTCCGCTTCAGGGAGGGGCAGGGAAAGAGTAAAGGTTGTGCCTGCCCCGGGTTCACTCTCCACGGCTACGCTCCCGGACATCAGCTCGGCAAGTCTACTGCTAATGGCCAGTCCCAGACCCGTTCCCCCGTATCGGCGGGTGATCGAGCTATCGACTTGTTCAAAGGGAGAAAATATTGCCTCCCGCTTCTCTTTCGTAATTCCCGGGCCGCTGTCGGAAACCTTTATAAAGGCAGTACCCTGGCGATAACTGCAATCTACGATAACACTTCCCTGCTCGGTAAACTTAAAGGCATTGCTTAACAGGTTTAATATAATCTGATTTATCCTCTGCTCATCACCATAAACAAGGAGGGGAAGGGCTTCATCAATTTCTACTTGAAAAGAAAGATTCTTTTCTTCCGCTCTCACCTTAAACATATTGTGGATGTGTTTGAGCATTCTCTCAAGCGAAAAGGCAGTTTTATCGATGATCAGCTTATTTGCCTCAATCCTGGAAAAATCCAGGATATCAATGATGAGATTCAGTAGGGTATTTCCCGATTGTTTTACTATCTCCAGATTTTCTTTTTTCTCAGGATCGCTTTCATCCTCCAACAACAGCTCGGTAAAACCAAGGATTGAATTCAGCGGGGTGCGGATATCATGAGACATGTTTGCTAAAAAAGTTGATTTTAAACGGTTGGCCGTTTCAGCCTTCTCTTTAGCCTGGTATAATTCTTTTTCGGCCTGCTTTCGCCTGGAAATGTCTCTTATCGTTCCCGCCGCCTGCCACTGCCCCTTAATGTGCATGGCTGAAAAAGAGGCCTCTACCGGAAATCGAGTTCCATCCTTTTTAAGACCGGATAATTCTATGGTTTTTTCCGGAACAGGACTC
>CAZERV010000069.1:15534-17201 GCA_964514815.1 uncultured Spirochaetaceae bacterium
ACTCTCCGGAAATTATCAGCCTGTCCAGCTCCCGCCCGAGCGCCTCCTTGCTCGTATATCCGAATATTTTCTCGGCGGCGGGATTCCAGTAGGAAATACGACCTTCGTTATCCATAACAATAATGGCATCGTTCGCCGCCTGGCTGATAGATCTGAATCTCTCCTCGCTCTCTCTCAGTGCCTCCTCTGTCTGTTGGTGCTGCGAGATCTCCTGCTTCAATCGTCCGTTCGCTTTCTGAAAGTTATTATAGCTATTCCGAACCCGGTTCACCATGGGCTTGAAAATGAGAAGCGCCTCAAATACTAAAAGAAGTAGAAGAAAGACTAAATTAGCTGTCTGCAGAAGTTTCAGAATATGAACCCTGCTATAAGCTTCCTTTTCATATTGAAAAACTATTCTATCCATCAGGCGCAAATACAGGGAGGAAGCCTGTAAAATATCATGAACCTGGGGAGAATCCATAGAGAATTGCACGGAAGCGGGGGATTCTAATAATAAAATATTTTCTACCGCATTTTTGATTGTTTGGTAATACGGTTCGATTTCAGAAAACATTTTGCGGACTTCCTTGCTGTTGCTGCCGGGAAGACGAAGCTCATTATTTCCATGCTGCAAACCGGAATGTACCTGCGACCAGTCTTTTACGGTCGCCCTTAGCAGCATCCGATATTGTTCCCTGGCCTCAACTCTCTCGCTCTGCGCTAACAGGAGAACTTCTTTAGTTAGTTTCTGGGAGAGCATCCTCTGGCGTCCGGAGAGATTGATGACCGGAGCATCCGGAACCTGTCTGCCGATGTTCAACTGTACCAGGACATAGCCTTAGATAATAAGTAAAGCCAGCAAGGATAAACCCGCCAGATAAAGTATGGTTAAGTTCTTAGTTTGGTAAACGGCTTTCGTCCTGTCTTTTTCAGGCTGTTTAATCGCTTTCATATCCGTTAACTATCAAACAACTTTTAATCTTTAAACTCTTAATTAGAAATTATAATTAAATTACTCAAGATAGCAAGCTTTTATTAAATCTTCTTAATCACCTACACAGGTCACGCAATTCCGGCCCTGCTTCTTGCTGAGATATAAGAGCTTATCGACCAGAGTTAAAAGATTTTCAATTTCTTCTCCGGGTACCGCCAGGATAGCACCTATAGATATTGTGACTGCCACGGTAGCGCCGGCATGAGAAATAAATGATTTCGCTACCAAAGCCCGGTAGCGCTCTGCAATTCTGGTCAGAAGTTTCTCGTCGACATTCGGCACCAAAATGATAAATTCCTCGCCTTCCCAGCGGCCGATGGTATCGAAAGACCGGGAGGTTTTGATGAGGGTATGGGCGACCATTCTTAATACTTTATCGCCGCATTCATGCCCGTAGCTATCGTTCATGAGAATGCCAAAAGGCCACCCATACCTCTCCAACTCCTGGAAGCGCTGGCCCAGGACCTTTTCTACATAACGGCGATTATACAGCTCTAGAGAAGCCTGTTAAAACTTCCGTCCCGTTATTCCAAAAGGTTATTTTTCGCTCGGTATCGAGAGTGTAGACTCCATCGTAGAGGGATTCCAGGACGGTTTCATAAAAACTTTTTATTAAGCGAGCCTACGGCCCGCAAAGTTGCTATAATTTTATGGCATATCTTTCGGATATTATCTTCATCTTCAATCAAAA
>CAZERV010000070.1:0-2044 GCA_964514815.1 uncultured Spirochaetaceae bacterium
TCGCTCCCTATGGTCGCTGCGAGGGTGCAAGTCAACTCCGCG
The DNA here is from genome assembly GCA_964514815.1 of uncultured Spirochaetaceae bacterium. Classification (GTDB taxonomy): domain Bacteria; phylum Spirochaetota; class Spirochaetia; order SZUA-6; family DRHE01; genus CAZERV01. The sequence goes on from CAZERV010000070.1 coordinate 43, forward strand.
TTGAGCGGCGGCTAAAAGTTATCGTTAGGCATAGAGAATCACGCACCAAGAGGGAGGTTATCTGAAGATAATTAGGTATCAATGGCAGCCCGCACAAAGACGGGAATACACGCAAGCTAATCAGCGAGATATTCTGAGGAGCTCGTGAAAACAACCACCATTGCGAAGTGGTTCATCTGGTAGACCTCAACTTGGATTATTGCAATTGGTGTGGAGAATGTTGGGAAACTACGCTTGGTGTTTGCCCCATTGATGATGGCTTCATGGAGCATCTCAAGCAGATTTTCGAAGCGGGTGTATTGATCAGCACATAACCAAGCGATCGCGCGTGCCTGGTAGTAAGAAGGCCATTATTATTGTGCAAGGTTGAACCGATTTATTCCAAGAAACAATAGAACCCATTAACGTGGTAATGGAGGTATTGGAAATCCCGGTTATTGAGAGGTTAATCGTTGCCAAAGTAGGCCTTACCGAAGAGGATACTGTTGACAAAAGGCCAGAGGTAATGCAGTGCGTTTTTCAAATTGGTCGAAGCCTAAGTTAATGGTTCTTTTCCATTCGAAACCGAGCCTAACAAACGCATACAGCCGACCGCGTTCCGCACGGGTACAGTGGTGGTTCCACGAGCTTTCAGTTTGTCGTATGGTCTGAGGTACTCACCCGCATCCGTGCTGCGACTGAGCTCGGTCCATTGGCCGGGTAGTTGACCGGCTCTATGAGGACGAGTTAGGATTGTGGCATGGCTGACGTCGTGCCGCTAGATCCACAGGAAATAGTAAGGCGGCTTCGCGAGCACGCTTTGAACGATCGGGTTCGTGTTACGCTGCACGCACACCAAGAGATGGTCGAGGAGGACATTTCGTACCAGTCTCTGCGCGAGGCTCTACTCAAATGCACGATTCTTGAGAACTATCCTGATCATCAACGTGGTCCGTGCTGCCTTGTTTGCGGCCAAGCTACCAGCGGTCGCTACTTGCACGTAGTCTGCACCACGACACTGGCGGTTATAGTTATAATCACGGCGTACGAGCCCAAGTCACCAAAATGGAATACGCCCTTAAAAAGAGGAGGAAAGCATGAGATGTAACATTCGGGGGTGCCCTGGAGAGTACGAAGCCAAACGGATCATCCATACTGTCCACAGGGAAGGCGAGATCTTCGTCTTTGAGCATGTTCCAGCTGAAATGTGCTCGGTTTGTGGCGACACGCTGCTTACGCCTGACACGGTCCGGCATATAGAGGATTTACTGCGTACCAAGGTCGAGCCTGAGAGAGTAGTTCCCGTATACGAATACACATAATGGCTGCCCAACAAACGGATGGAGCAGATCCCGGACTTTAATCGCAAGAGCATTGAGCTGCTGCAGGGCATCCGTCGTGAATATGAAGGTGCCATACCTCACATGGTGATTAGTGGCTGTATCGGGCCTCGTGGTGATGGCTACAGCGCAGACATTGCCATGACGGCGAGCGAGGAGAGGCTTATCACCATACCCAGATTGCGACCTTCAGAGAAACCGAAGCAGATATGGTGGCGGCCTTTACAATTCCGTACATTGCGGAAGGAATTGGCATTGCGCTCGCCGCCAAGTCTGAGGAGATGCCGGTGGTGATCTCCAAGACTATCGGCCTGATCAAGCATATCGGCGTTGACAATGGCGGCACGATTTTTGAAGACTGTCAATTGATCGATCTGGACCGGGATGGACCGGCCTACGACATAATAGTGAGGCGCCATGACGGCAAGTACGAGAGGTACCGAACGGAGATATTTATCAATGCCCTGGGCCCGAATGCGGATAAGTTTACCAGGAACCTCGCTCTTGAGACCGCGGACTTGCAGAGCCAACAAGACTGGCTAAAAGTTGAGAGGCTTGCTGAATCACTCCGGTCTTTTTTTTGACTAATCTGACACTGTATTATGCGAAGATCAGTAGTTTTTTTTAAATACCTCTATACCGCTTTTTCACAATCTCATACAAGCTTCTTATACTTAGTTGCC
>CAZERV010000070.1:2144-17056 GCA_964514815.1 uncultured Spirochaetaceae bacterium
ATACCTCTATACCGCTTTTTCACAATCTCATACAAGCTTCTTATACTTAGTTGCCGGCAGCATAGCCAAAGCCTCAAGCTATTTGATTAATTCACCCTATTCTATTATGATCGTGCGCGAGAAAGTCTTATGGATAAGGCAAGAGTAGCTTTAGTCAAATGTGATTCCTACGATGAAGACGCCGTGTATGGGGCGGTAAAAAGCGGCCTGAAATTGCTCGGCGGGGCAAAGCAATTTGTCGGACCCGGTGAAAGGCTGCTTTTAAAACCCAATGTCCTGGCAGGCGATCATCCCGATAGATGCATCGGCCCCCATCCCTCAATCTTAAAGGCGGCAGGGAAGATCTTCCGGGAGGTTTCGGCAAATCTCACCTATGGCGATTCTCCCAGCAACGGAAGCAGCGCCTCCCATCTGCAAAAAGCGCATTTGAGCCTGGCAGCCGAAGAGATCGGCCTGAGCCCGGCCGATTTTAATAACGGCAGGGAAATCGTTTTTAAGGATTCTCCCTTCACCAGGAAGTTCGTCATTGCCAATGGGGTATTGGAAGCCGAGGGGCTCATCAGCCTGGCCAAGTTGAAAACGCACATGCTCACCAGGATGACCGGGGCCGTTAAGAATCAGTTCGGCTGCATACCGGGCCGGATAAAGGCTGGATACCATCTCAAAATGCCCGATGCTCATGATTTTGCCCGGATGCTGGTTGCTTTGAACCTGTTTATCAAGCCCCGCATATTTATCATGGACGGCATTGTGGCGATGGAAGGAAACGGTCCCAGGAGAGGAAACCCGGTAAAGATGAATCTCCTTCTCTTCTCAAACGACCCGGTGGCCCTGGATGCGGTGATGTGTTCCACCGTGGAGCTCAACCCCGAGTACGTTCCCACCATGAAGCCGGGCCGGGAGTGGGGGCTCGGCACCTATTTGCCTGAGGAGATAAAGGTGGTCGGGGATTCGATCGATTCGGTGAGAAACGGAGATTTCAGGGTCGACCGCAGACCCTTCAAAAATATACTGCCCCAGGGTATGATGGCTTTTGCCAAGAACTTCATCGCTCAACGCCCGGTAATTGACCGGGAAAAATGCCTTAACTGCGGTATCTGTGTGGAGGCCTGCCCGGTAGATCCGAAAGCCGTGGACTGGCATCATGATAAGAAAAAACAGCCGCCCACCTATAAATATATGCGCTGCATACGATGCTTCTGCTGCCAGGAAATGTGCCCTGAAGGGGCGATAACGGTCCTGCGCAGCTCTTTTCAGCGCCGGCCAGGGTCAAAATGAACCTATTATGTTTTTCTATAGGCAAATTCGTTTGCGGGAAAGATAATGCCTACGATTATATAGAGAGCGGCAATTGTGATGAGGAGGATATGAAATCCGAAACCTACCGAAAGTATCCAGGCCAAAGCCGTCCCGGTAACGGAGAGACCCCCGTTCATTCCCCAGGCCCAGGGTAGGAGCCGCGGCTTATGCTCTGTCAAGGAGTTGAGACCGTTCGGGAAGGGTATTCCCAGAAAGAAAGCGCTGGGGGTGATAATAAGAACCGAGACGATTATCCTGATCGCCATGGTGGAGTTGCGGAATGAATTGAGCAGCGGCCCCAGGCCGAAGAAATAGAAGGCGATAGTTAGAACGATGCCTGCGCCGGCAATTCGGACAATCATTTTTCTACTGACATTCACAAATTTGCTGGCCAGGTTTCCTAATCCGGAGATAATAAGCATGCTCGTGATAACGATCGAGACCGAGTAAATCGGATTGTTCAATAGAAATACCAATTTCTGAATCAGGAAGATTTCCATGAACATATAACCGACCCCGAGGCAGGCAAAATAAACAATAACACCGAGAGTACCTTGTTGCTTCTTAAAGAGTTCCCTCCAGCGCCCGGCAATGGGTATCAGAACGATGAAGATTCCCAATACGATCGACTGGATTAAAATTCCTATCAACAGTAAATAGCCCCATTCCTCGCTGATATCTCGAATCTTGTCGAGGTACATGCCGACTTTGTTAAGCTTCAAGTAACCGCTGTAATAGGGTCGAGAGTCATGCATTGGCCGAATATCAAAAATATAATTCTGATAAAGTTTTTCTGTTGCGCCGTTGAGCAGCTCAAGTAAAGCGAAGTGATAGACATCACTTGGGGTAAAATCAATCCTTTCCGCACTCGTTCTATTGAATTCAAAATGATTGCGAAAGACATTCAAGATGGCCTCAAAATCCTTATCGCGTCTTTGAATTCCGGGATAATAGCTAACGTCAAAAGATCTGCGCCGGCAAAATTGGCGAAGGTCATAAATCTCCCCTTCAGTGAAATCCGATTTCTTTATGAGGATGGTGGCGGTGGAGAGGAAAAGATCGTACATGAATAAGCGCTTTTCAGGATTTTCGATCCCCTGATCTTGCATGGATTGAACGATAGAGGTAAGGAGTTTCAGGACATTCCGGGGGGGTCTGAGACGATTCCACACCGTTATGGAGAGGATACCCTCCTCATTCAGGCTCATCATATACTCCGAAATCGCTTCCTGGGTATAGGTATAGTTTTCCTGAATGGGATAGCCCCCACTGTCTGATAAACCGATGGAATCGATCAAGCTAATTTCAACCAGGTCGTATGTATCCGGATTCTGCGTGCTGTGCGCCCGGGCATCGCCGACGTTAACATGAATTTGAGGATCATCGAAGAAGTTTCCGGTAAATGCATTGATCGCAGGGTTCTCGTGCATCAAGCGAACGATTTCCGGATTTTTTTCGAAAATCGTAATATCCCTGGCTCCCTTATACTTTGCTACCTGGGCACTGATGCCGCCTCCCAGGTTGACGAGCAAAACCTTCGGCTTGTCCAGCACGGTATAAGGACCGGCCATTGGAAGAAAGTCCATATAAGCGGCTTCTTCCTCCTTCATTTTACCCATGATTCCTATGGGCCCGTTTCCGTCTATATAGAGACCCCAGAATGGCTGCCTGGGCAATTGGTCCAGCTGGAGAATGGCATTATCACTCAACCCGGGAGCAAAATGGAGAAAAGAACTGCTGTAGACATATATTTCCCCGACCGGGCTGTATGAATGATGAATTTCTTTAACATCAGGATATTTACGAATATAGCTGATCGGCTTATATTCCGAGATATGTATTTCGCCCCAAAGGAAAACGGCAACCAGGGAAACTATAATCGCTGCTGAGGAAGCGACCAATGTCCGGGCAGGCATTTCCAATTTTCCTGTCAATCTGTTTTGCTGTAATGAACAGAAAAGATTGGCGAAGAAGGCTAGAAGGAGCACGGGAATGATCAAGCTGTCCGGAGAAAGCCAGTACATAAGGAAGATGATAAGCAAACCGCCCAGACCGGAACCGAGCATATTCCAGAAATAAAGCTGGTAGATTTTGGTATCGAGGGTGATAAAGGTCACTCCAATAAATAAGGCCCCAAAGAAAAAAGGAGTTCCATAGACAAGATAGTATAGGCCGATCCAAAGAAATTGATGAGGATCCGATCCGATAAAGATGGGATTAAAGGGGATGTTTTGGGCAATAATGTGGGCCGCGGCCATTGAGGGAATGAAGAGCATGGAGGACGCAATCATCCACCTATTCGGATGCTCTTTGACCTTTTTGACCATAAAAGTAAGAAGAGTGCCGGAGACTCCGAATCCCAATAGAGCTGTGCTGATCACGAGAGAGCCGAAGTTGGACCAACTCCCCAGGGAAAAACTGCGGATAATGAACAGCTCATAAGTGATGATGGCTATTGAGAGCAGAAATAAAGAAAAAAGTTTTAGCCTGTCTTGCATTTTGAAACCATTTGTGATCTTAAATAAGCCTTTTTGGACTCAGGCCCATGCTAATGAGAAAAGTTAAAAGAATCAATAAGAAATTTGTGTTTTGGTCGGCCATGTTTCGTTATATATCGAAAATACAATTGACAAAATATCTTTTTATCATATAATAATCTGAATGAAACTTGATCAACTCACGATAATAATATCAGAAGGGAGAAGATGAACTTTCAGGCAGATTTCAGCGGTATACAGACGCAGACAATTCTGACTAAAGCTGAACCGGAAAATAATAAGGTAAGACTGCATAAGATGATAGGTGAGTTCCCTTCAGGTCATTTACGAAAGACAGTTTCAGCTCAAAGCTTAATGATCTTTTTCTGCGGCTTATTTCTCGGCTTTATTTTAGGTACTTTGCTCCCGGGATACTTGCCAGGAATGAGTGAAAGAGGTAAGAGCGGGGACCGAGTGGTTTCGAATTTGAACCCCGGCCCGTATGGCGAAGCCGAAAACAAGAACAATTCCAAAGATAACGATAAAGCTGTGAAAACTCTGAACTCGAAAGGAATGATTTACAATATTGAAGCTGAATTAGCCAGGATCCCGCTCGATTCAGAAGAAGAGTTTATAAGCTGGACGCTCAAAAATACAGGCGAGGAAGAGGAAAATATATTAGCTCGTTGGCAGCTCTCGCGCGATTTTATTGAAAGCGGAGAACTGCAGGGAGATGAGAACATCGCCGCCTTTCTCAGGACCCCCAGGGAGAAGTTCGTTCGCGAAGCCAATGTCAGCCGCGCGTATGAGGATACCTGGCTGCCCATTGGATATGGGGCTACTATTACCGATCCCGATGTGGTTGCCATGATGACCACGGCATTGGCGGTGAAACCGGATCACAAGGTGCTCGAGATCGGTACAGGTTCCGGCTATCAGTCGGCAATATTATCAAATCTCTCCAATCACATTTACACCATAGAGATTATTCAACCCTTGTACAACCAGACTGATATGCTTTATAAGAAGTTGGAATCAGATTATCCTAGTTACAAGCATATCGTAAGAAAGCTCGGTGACGGTTTTTACGGGTGGGAGAAATTCGCACCCTTTGATCGCATCATCGTTACCTGTTCAATCGATCACTTACCCCCGCCGCTAATCAGGCAGCTTTCTGCTGACGGAATCATGATAGTTCCCCTCGGACCGCCGGGAAGACAATTTATTATGGAGATGAAAAAAATCATAAATGAAAGCGGTGATGTTGTTCTTAAACGCCGCGACGTATATAATGGTTTGTCCGTGAAATTTATTCCTTTTCGCAACGAAAGCGGCGATAGTTACAGTAGAAGTGAATAGAGGTTTTGGAATCTAAAAATGAAGGCAAAAGGCTTAATAAATCTTAAAATGATACGAAATAATAAGTGTAATAAGGTCATGAATAGGTTATTGGCCCATCAAAAAGTCCGAAGGCGCCAAAAGCGATATTTACCCGGCCTTCACTTGAAAAAGCCGGACTATGTTCAGGTGCTGACGCTCTTAAGCCGCCTGATTTGCCGCCTCAAAGCACAACCGGCCGTCCTGGCCTTCCTTCTTTCCGCCTTCCTGATTATTCCTCTTTATCCTCACCTTTCTCGCCTCGTGTGGATGAGCCCCGATAACGAGGCAATATCCGAAAACAGCATTGGGAAAGCGATGCGGGACGAAGGCTTAGAGGCAGAGCCATCCTCCGATCTTCTGCCCCTGGGCAGCGGAATACCACAATTTAACCGTGAAGTCGATCTCGAACATCGGGTGATCGAAAGTGAAACACTGTCAGAAATCGCTTATATTTATAAAATCGATTTAGGCAAACTTTCGTACTACAACAGAATAACCGATCCCCATTCGATTCAGATGGGTGATGTCGTTCGAATTCCTTCTTTTGAGAATGAAAAAAAGATTGAATCTGAAGCGGTCCTGGTGTCTGTTCAGCAAACTCTCAAGCCGGTCGGTCGAAACGCATCGAAAACGTTTGCTATTAACTCCTCCCTATCTATCGCGGTCGAAAAGCACTACGACGGGACCTCGGTAACAGCTCACTTTAAAATCAAGGATATGCCTGAGGAAAAACTTACCTATTTCGAATGGAATCTTGGCAATGGGCGTAAGTCCTTCCGGGAAAGCACTTACTGGACCTATGATGTCCCGGGGACTTACACGGTAACTCTCTTAGCTCGCAATTCGAAAGGGCAGCAACTTACATCGAACCCAATTTTTATTAATGTCCCGCATCCGGCAACCTATAAAATCGAGCACCAACAATTTATTACCCTTAATAGCATTAACGATACCTTTTCCATAGACGGGAACTTGATCGGTGTTTTGAACTACGACAGTATAGAAGATTCACCGATTCAAAAGATCACCTCGGGGGATTCAACCGTTTATGGAACTAAGAAGCCGGGCTATTATAACCTGGAGGTTGAAAAGGATGGATCACGGTGGGCTTTATATCTATTTGCGAGTCCCATCGAATCCAAACATTCCGATCGTAATGACCTGAATTGGTATCGCACCCAATTCAATACCGGAACTCCTTCAAACTGCGGGCCGGCGATTGCCTCCATGGGTATTTCCTGGGCCACCGGTGAATATGTCCCTGTTTCCGATGTGCGGCAGCAGATCGGTTGGAAAGACAACGGCGGAACCAGCTTTGCCGAATTGGTCGCCAATATGAAAAGGAACAGGGTAGACGCCCGCTTGACTCCGGTAAAGAGGGTTCAAGATATCTTTGACATCATCGATGCAGGCAACATCGCGGTCGTGCTTTACCACAGCGGCGCGGTGAGACGAGCCACAGGGAACCTGCTGGAAAATCTATTCGGACGGTATTATCAAGATTCCGTGGGCCATTATGTGGTCATTAAGGGATATTCTGCGGATGGGAGATATTTCATCGTATATGATCCTATTCCCAGCGATTGGGGAAGTAATAGCCTCCGCTATGAAGATGGAACCAGCATGATCGGCAGAAACAGGTACTATCCGGCAAATGATATTTTCAAAGCTCTGCGTAGATATGAGGTTATAGAGATACGCAGGTGAGATCCGCCCGGAAAAAGTGGTTTCACTACCCCTTTAAATTCGAATCCTTTACCCAGCCGAACTTCCGGTAATTACCCCGAACGACTACTTCGAACCAGTCACCCTCGCGATTGACCGGAAAGACTGGCGTCCCGGCTGAAAGGACACCGTTGATGGGCTCATCTTCCCCCGGAAGGCGGTGAAGCCTGGTATTGTCCGTTTGGACACGCATCATTGCGTATCTGGGCGGAACCAGAGAGGCCGGGTCCAAGGAATTTCGTTTGCTGAGGTAGCTAATGATCCCCGCCGTAATGCCCCTGGCCACCCTTTCCGTCTTCTCGAAAAGCACGACCCTGTCCGAAGCAACGGTTATAAATCCGGTTTCAATGATGATTGACGGAGTGGTAGCAGTTGCGGCATGGCGGTACCTGTGAGGGCTGAACGCGTAGTAGCCCCGCATCCTGTAAGTTATTCCGTAGCGGTCCTCCGGGAGACCGGTGAAACTTTCCCATCTCTTCGCCACTGAATCACGCAGGAGTTTGGCGGCTTCCGAAGCCCGCCAGGGAGCGGAGATTTTCCAACCTCGAGCGCCCGGTCGATTTGCGCCGTCGGCGTGAATAGCGACAAATGCGTCGGCGTCGTAGCCCGGCGGTACGGTGGCGGGAAGCAGATCAACGATTGCTCCCGCTTCTTTCAAAAGCCGGGTAACCCGCCGGGCTATCATCAGGTTGAGCTCAACCTCGGTGAGATCCCCGAAACTGGCGCCGGAAGAGGAGCGGAGGTGGGCAAGCTCTGATGGGAGCTGTTCGATCTGCCAGTGTCCGGCCTGAATTCCGACCCTCCACGGAACCCCGGTACGGAGGAAAGAGACCCCGGGCAATGTCTCTGCCGCCGGCTCAATATGGAGGGAGTCACCGTAATACTTAAGCTTTGCCATGAGCCGCAGGGTAGAATAGAGCCGCCCGGTCCAGACGGTGGCTGCGCTTGAAGCCAGGATTAAGAAAATGATAATTGCCGCAAGGACCAACGGCAGAGCACGCTGCAACCTTTCTGTTTTTTTCATAGTCGGATAAATCAAAAGGACGGCCTTTTAATCAGGGATTATTCTTCAATCTCGAGCTCGATACGCTTGTTTATCCTTCCCTTACTCTTATACCCGGCAATCCGGATGATGCCGACTTCCCTGGTATTGGCCACGTGAGTTCCGCCGTCGGCCTGAAGATCGAGTCCCTCTATTTCTACGGTCCGGACTTCTTTAATATCCTCCGGAAGCAGGTTTATCTTGGTCCGGATCAAATAAGGCCGTATGGGTCCTCATCAGCTTATAGCGGCGTTCTCTTCCCGATTAACTGCCAGCACGGTAGCCTCGAATTCTTTTTGATAGGCATCCTTGTGGGCAATTAATTCCGTCATGGCTTTGCTCCGTCTTCGTTCTACAATAGAGTTCCTGCCCGCGGCTGTCAATGACTGGACCGGTTTTCACCAGGGCTATCTCCGGACCAGGCGGATGGCAAAACCAGAGACCTCCTTATCAAGGTAAACAGACCTCAACCTGCCATCCTTTTTTTCAGCGGTGCCGGGCAGAATGAAGACCTTCTTTCTCTTCAGGAAAGAGACGGCCCTTTCCAGGTTGTGGGTGGAGATGGCGATGTGACCGTGCCGCCCCTGGGTGCGGCTTCCGGTAATCTCGAATGCAGAGCCGGCTGAGACAGAGCCATCCCTTTCTTTTAGGGTAAAATAGAAGAGACCGGCAAGCATCCGGGCGGATTCCAGGGCTCTCTCATCGCTTTCTTCAGGAATGCCGAGGTGGGCAAGCTCGAAGCCGAGCATAGCGGCGACAGCTTTCCTGGTCAGCCGGGTAATCTCTTCAAACCGGCCGGAAGAGATCAGTTCCGCCTTGACCATCCAGCTCCCCCCGCAGGCATGCACCCGGTCAAAGGCCAGATAGACGTTCAGGTTATCCTGGTTGATGCCCCCGGTGGGAATGAACTTCATGTTGCCGTAAGGGGCGGACATAGCCTTAAGCAGGGGAAGCCCCCCCGAAGCCTCGGCCGGGAAGAATTTTACCACCTCCAGTCCCCTTTCCAGGGCCATCTCAACCTGGCTGGGGGAGTTGATGCCGGGGGTGACCGGGATATTATTCTCCACACAGTAATCCACTACCCTGGGGTTAAAGCCCGGCGAAACGATGAACTTAGCCCCGGCGGCGGCGGCCTTTTCCACCTGGTCCACCGTAAGCACCGTTCCCGCGCCGACTAAAAGCTCCGGAAGCTCTCTGCTTAAGGTGTTGATCGCCTCTTCCGCGGCTTCCGTTCTGAAGGTAATTTCCGCCACCGGCAGGTCCCCGTCTATCAGGGCCCTGCCTAAAGAAAGGGCCTGCCCGGCCTGCTCGATTTTCACCACCGGGACCAGGCCCAATTCTCCTATTTTTTCAAAGATTTCTTTCATGCCGGCCTCCTCTTCATACTTTATTCACCGGATAAATAGGTTTTTCGTCTTTCAGGACCGCAAGTACATTCCGGGCGACCTTGGTTTTCAGCTCCACGATGGACTCCTCACTGTAGAATCCCGTATGATCGGAAAGAATGATGTTAACAAGCCTTCGCAAGGGGCTGTCCGCCGGAAGAGGCTCAGTCTCAAAGACATCGAGCCCCGCGCTGTTTATTCTTCCTTCCAGAAGAGCCCGGGCGACCGCCTTCTCATCGAGCACCGCTCCCCTGGAGGTATTGATCAGGATGGCGCTCTTTTTCATCAGCGAGATTTCTCTTTCCCCTATCATCCCCCTGGTCTCATCCGAAAGGGGAACATGGACGGATAGGTAATCGGATTCCTTTAACAGGGTTTCAAAGTCCACCGGGGTCGCACCCGCTCCGCGAATCAGCTCACGGTCCACATAAGGATCGTACGCCAGCACCCGGGCAAGACCGAATCCGGAAACCTTTCGGTGCAGCGTTCCGGCGATTCCCCCGTATCCCAATAGCCCGAGGATCTTGTTTTTTATCCGGAAACAGGGCTGCTCGACCCTCAGGTTCCATCCGCCCTCCCTGATCCTTTTGTCTTTATAAGTAATCTTCCTGATACAGCCTAAAAGGAGAGCCAGGGCATGATCGGAGACATCTTCCAGGCTGTAATCCGGGACCCGGGCCACCCAGATGCCCGCCTTAGTGGCGGCCTCCACATCGACATTGTCGTAGCCGACCCCGTAGCGGGAAAGGACCCGGCATTTTTTCATTTCTTTGATCACCCTCTCCCCGATGGGGTGGAGATTCACCAGCACGGCGTCAGCTTCTTTTAAAACCTCGATCGTTTCTTCCTCGGAGCCCAGGTTGTGAACCTCAACCCCAGCATCGATCTCTTTTAAAACTGCTTCTTCCTCCTTATAGCTACCGAAGCGGTCATCCGTAACTACGACCCGAAATCTGCTCATGATTTTTCTCCGTGGCCGGCATGGCAATGGCTACAATCCGGCGGCTCGCTCAGGGGCGGAAATTAAAATACCCCGCAGCTATTTGAAATCCTGTTTCTGTGACCATATTTTAACCCATTGCAGTCAAAGGCCGCAATGGGCTGTTAATTTTTATCAAGCACTTAGTTATAGGTAGGAATGAATAGCCTCTGTTAACTTGACTGTTCTTGAGACCTGCTTTAAGGTCAAAAGCCATGAATCCGGATGAACGAAAAGTCCTCTTTTTCACCTCGGCCGCTCATTTTCTGACTCATTTTTATATGCTGGTCTTCCCGGTCCTCATTATGCCGATGAGCCGGTCTTTAGGGCTGCCTCTGGCCGATATTGTCAATATCAGTTTCTTGATGTACCTCCTTTACGGTGCTTTGGCGCTCTTATGGGGCTGGATCAGCGACCACTGGGGCCATAAATGGGCCATGAGCTCGGGTAATATCCTGGCCGGGTTAGGGTTTATCCTGGCCGGGTCCTCAGGCTCCGTCGCAGCGATCTCGCTCAGCTTTGCCCTGGTGGGGGCCGGCTGCTCGGCCTATCATCCTTCCGGTATCGCCCTGGTATCCCAGGGGATTCGCATGCGGGGAAAGGCTTTGGGAATCAACGGCATGTTGGGTAATGCCGGGATGGCCAGTGTTCCATTTGTGGTCGGGCTTCTCAACTACTTTATGGGCTGGCAGAAGAGCCTGCTGGTTTTGGGAGTCTTCGGGCTTGTGTTCGGAACCGGCTTCCTGGCTATACACTTTTCCGTTGAAAAGGGAACGGACCGCCGTTTCGTCGAAAAATTGGAGAAAAAAACCGCCGGGAAGCTCTTCCTTTTAGTCTGTATCGGTATGGTTTTTTCAGGTTTGGCCTACAGGAGCTTTACGGTGATACTCCCTGCCTTTTTAGAGTTCCGCCTGGGAGGCATTACCGACGAAGCCCGTAATCTGATATTCAGCCGTTTTCCCTCTCTAAAAGATATCCCGGCCTTCGCTACCCTGACAGCCAGCCTGATTGCTACCAGCGTTTATATTGCCGGCATTGCCGGTCAGGCTCTGGGCGGTCGAGTTGCGGACAGGTTCAGCCTCAAATGGTCTTATTTCTTCTTTTTTGTCGGCGCCCTGCCCTTTGTTTTGGGGATGGCCATTTTTGCCGGCTGGTGGTTGGTTGTTTCGGTCGCCCTCTACGTGCTGTTTTCAATGGGCATGCAGCCTGTTGAAAACAGCCTGATCGCCTTCCTGACCCCGGCGCGGTGGCGTTCAGTAAGTTATGGCCTGAAATTCACCCTGGCCTTTGGAGCCGGCTCTTTTGCGGTTAAGCTCATAGGCTGGTTGGAGGCCAGCAGGGGTCTGGAAAGTGTTATCTGGCTGATTGCCGGTTTCTTGACCCTGGCAATCCTGAGCACAGCCCTGCTTATGAGTTTAAGCCGGGGACATAAGATTCGGCAATAGATGTGGTATATTATTCTTATAAGCGGATGGTTTTTCCAAAAGAATTCTGGTCCCCCGATCCCCGCTTTACTTTGCGGGAATCCTTTCCTCCAATTCTTTGATTCTATCTTGCAACGTATTGATTTCTTCAGCCATCTTTTTTCTCTGCCGGCTGAGGTAAACGGCCCGTAAGAGGGAAATCGGCACATAGGAGAGTAGGGCGATGAGGATCTTATTCAGCATTCCGACCAGGTCGGTTTCATGGGTTTCAGGATCCAGACCGATCCAGGCCAGTTTATAGAAGTCTAATTGAAGTCCCTGGCTGATCAAGCTGGTAAGGCCGATCAGGAGAGGGGGAAAGAGCTTGATCAGATGGGCAAAGGAAGCCAGGAGGAGGCTTGAAATCAGGTAGCCGGTTATGACCGCAATATACACTTTTTTATAATTACGAGCCTTGAGAACGCGGGAAGTGAGGAGAATGAGCCAGGCCAGAATGGTGAGGGCGTCGAAGGCGGCGATCCCTATCAGGTCGAGCCTGAGAAATAATGCTTTCTCCCATCCCGAAAGAGCAATTAACAGGAAAAAACTGCTCGGGCCTATGATCAGCAGAAACCTGGCTCCCGAGGTTTCCGAAAGTCCGGCGTGATCCGACCAGGACAGGTAGGTCCACACCGACCAGGTTACTGTGAGAACTGCCGTGCCCAGATAAATTAAAGTGTCCATCATAGAGATTTCCTTCCATAATAATTTACTAGCGGCATTTTTTCTATTATTATTAAAGAGAAATCTGAATAAAGGGAGGATTCTATGGGTCTCATCAGTGAACGTGATAAGAAAATGGTCGGCGAGCGCCTGGACAAGCTTCAGGGCAAGATAAAGCTGGTCCTGTTTACCCAGGAGATGGAGTGCCGGTTTTGCCGGGAAACCCGGGAGCTTGCCGAAGAGCTCAGTGGACTGTCCGATAAAATCAGCCTGGAGGTAAAAGATTTTGTTAAAGATGCCGGGGCAGCAGGGGAGCTTGGCGTGGATAAGATCCCGGCGCTGGCCGTGTTAGGCGAGGGCGACAAGGATTATGGGATTCGCTTTTTCGGCATTCCTTCCGGATACGAGTTTATGTCGCTGCTGGAAAGCATGGAGATTGTTTCCTCCGGGGAATCGGGTTTGTCGCCGGATACCAAGGAAATGCTTAAAAATATCAAGAAACCCTTGCCGCTCCAGGTGTTTGTGACCCCGACCTGTCCCTACTGCCCCAAGGCTGTCGTGCTCGCTTTCCGGCTGGCGGTGGAATCCCCGCAAATTACGGCGGCCATGGTTGAAGCCTCTGAGTTTCCGCACCTGGCCAACCGCTACCAGGTTTCGGGAGTGCCTCATACGGTGATAGGCGAAAGCCCCCAGCCTATGATCGGCGCCCATCCGGAGCACGCTGCCGTGGAGATGATCCTGGCGGCCGCTTCTTAAATATTTGAAGCCTGGTTATCCAACTTCTTACGCTTCGGGAATTGACAGAATTTAAAAGGAAGGTTAGCATCTAGCCACCATTTGGTTAGCAGCGGGCGATTAACTCAGCGGGAGAGTGCTACCTTCACACGGTAGAAGTCGGCAGTTCAATCCTGCCATCGCCCATATTGATAATTGCTTTGTATATAAATAAATAAGGAGCTTCCTGTCCCTGGGCAGGGAGCTTTTTTATTGCTATTTTCCATCGACACTGTCGATGATTTTTACAGGAGGCCTGGTTGTGAAAAATCCTTTTGGACTTTGGAAAAGAAACGGAATTTATTATCGGCGCACACCGGAAGAGCCGAGCTGGAGGTCTACGGGTAAGACTTCAAAGAAGGACGCTCTGGAGTTTGTACTCGAAAAGCTCGAAGAGCAAAAGGCGAAAAGAGCCGAGGAGAAGCTTATCGCGCTTCGTGAGTATATCGACCCCTTTTTCATCTGGAACCGATGCCCGCATGTCCAGCGGCTTCTTGACTAGAACAAGCCTATAACACGGCGATACGTAACTACACGCCGCTATCTCATTGGAATCAAGCTATGAAAAAATTTATGAGTCCCAATAATGTCTTGGAAAAACTGCTAAATATAGCCCAGACCGCCGATATGATTGGGATATCTCGGCCGATGCTTTAACAGCTCGTCGACCAGCACAGAATCGGTGTTTACCGTGTCGGACGCCGGCGCCTATTCTCCCCGAAAATGATTGAGGACTTCTTGGATTCACAGATGGTGAGAGCGACGATTGAGAAGGAAGCGCAGAGATGATGTTTCGCTTCTTATATTACCGCACCTTAGCTTAAAAGCGATTCGAGATAACATCCAGATAATACGGTCGCTTCCGATGAAGTTCCTGCAGGTAGACCGTATCCCTATGCATTCTGGAAGAATGCCATTGAGTTACAGGTATGGCCTCTTGAGGCGTGTGTGAAGGTCGGTGACACCATCCCTGATATTGGGGAGGGACTGAATGCAGGGATGTGGGTGATTGGATTGGCTTTAACCGGAAATGAGATGGGATTGAATGAAGAAGAGGTGAAAGTCCTGGATCCTGAGGAAAGAAAAAGCAGATTAGAATAGGTTCGGGAAAGACTTGCCACGGCTGGCGCCCATTATGTTGTGGATGGTATCTGGGATGTGCCGCCGATTATTGACGAAATAAATAAAAGATTAGCAACGGGGGACAGGCCTTAACATGGACTCGTGAAGAGCTTGCCGTCCAGGACACATACTGACGGCAGTAGATCCGGATATTTTAGCATTAGGCCAGTCAGCGAAGTATCTGCGAGTAAGCCGAACTATAATTAACGAAGTGCTGCTGGGAAAATGGTGCTCCGAGAAGTACAGTAGACCAAGAATCAAGGTGGAAAAGAAACGACGGTATGAGATACCCAAGCAGCTCTGTCATTTATTTTACTGTTTCAAAACTCGTTGTTTCATTTCAAAAAAAACTCTTTTTTGCAGCTTTACATCTGGGGATGTCCAATTTGCCGAATTACGTGCTAATCCCTGAATGAATACATGATTAGAAGATTCTACGTATTCCAGTTCTACAAACGATTGGTTAACAGGATGTCTGAGACCATTTGCCAACAGTGTTGCCCCCTTAGGATCAGATGTACCGTCTTCCTTAGATTGATATATCTTTACTTTAGTGCAACTTAGAAACCCACCGGCTTTGCCGGTGGTAATGTCTTGATGGCT
>CAZERV010000071.1:0-2521 GCA_964514815.1 uncultured Spirochaetaceae bacterium
CTTGAGGAGAACCTCCAAAACTTGTACGAGCGTATGCGAGGCGGAAGGTATGAAGGCCCGCCGGTACTGAGAGCATGGTTGGACAAGGAAGACGGAAGCAAGCGGCCTATAGGTGTGCCTCAGTTTGAGGACAAGATTGTCCAACGGGCGGCCCTACCACGGCTATTGGTCCTTTTAGCTGCTTCTTCGATATCGTCCGTCTGGATGAACCGGCCGCCCGAAGCCTCGTTGTTCTTTGCTAACAATTCACTCCATTCCGGCTGAATCGAGTACTTATTGGGGCAGCAGTGGACGAAGGTCAGGCCCAGTTTTGAGCAGAGAATGCCCAGCGAGGGGGCGGGCTGGGTGCGGTCCCCGAAAAAGGTCACCTTCATGCCTTTGATGGAGTCGAATTTTTCCATCATCGTAAAGATGTCGGCCCCGCCTGATTCCAAGCTTCAATATCTTTGGCCGTCTCCGGGAAGAACAGCAGTTCTTCCCGGCTGAAATCCTGGAGATCTAAAAAGCTGCATACTGTTAGACTATTCATCATATTTGTTCTCGCATAATGTTTATCCTGAGCCCGCGCTATTCCTGGGTGAGCTCAATCAGCACCTTGTTTGCCGATTTCGGGTGAATAAAGGCGATCCTGGTCCCCTGAGTGCCTTTTCGGGGAGTCTCATCGATCATTTGAATCTCTTTTTCTTTCAGCATCTTAATTTCCGTCTCGATATCGATTGTTTGAAAGGCGATATGGTGCATTCCCTCCCCTTTTTTTTCAATAAACTTTGCAATCGGGCTGTCATCCGAGACCGGCGCGAGCAGCTCGATATTGACTTCCCCGACCTTGAACATAGCTACCCTAACTTTCTGATCGGGCACTTCATCTATGCCTTTGAATTCCAGCTTCAAGATGTCCCTGTAAAAGGGGATACTCACCTCCAGCGAGCCCACCGCAATCCCGATGTGGTTAATCTTCTCAATCATAACTGTTCATGCTCCTTTAAATATTCATTCATTTTAGCATTTATTAGCGCATAAGGTTTTGCCGACCTGCGGTAGATCGATTCTACCCAATCATCGATATTTTTGGAGAATTCGAGGCGAGAATCGAGGACCCGGTGGATTTTTGTCTGAAATATTTTCCTCAACATATTTTCAATCCTGTTTTTTCTTTTCCTGGCCAAAAGGCCGGAGCCCTCGATTTTTTTCAAATAGTCTGCGTTTGTTTCAGCCAGCTCATCAATACCGTCATCATTTACCGCCGAAACCAGGACGAGAGGATTTTTTTCCTCCCGGTTGTCCATATATTTCAACCCCAGCACATAATCGACATCCGCTTTCAATTTCTCGGCGCCGTCCTTGTCCTTTTTATTGATTACAAAAATATCACCGATCTCCATGATCCCCGCTTTCATGGCCTGAATCTCATCGCCCATACCGGGCGCCAGGACCAGGAGAACCAGATCGGACATCTCCACAATCTCGATCTCGGACTGGCCGATGCCGACAGTTTCGATAATGATCGTCTCGTACCCGGCGGCTTCCATCACCCTGATAACATCTCCGGTGGCCTGGGCGACTCCCCCAAGATACCCCCTGGAGGCCATTGAGCGGATAAACACCCCGGGATCGGCGGCGTGGAACTGCATGCGAATCCGGTCCCCCAAAAGTGCTCCCCCGGAAAAAGGCGAGCTGGGATCCACGGCGATCACGGCCACCTTGCGGCCCTGTTTCCTCTCTCTTTTTATCAGCTTATCGACCAGGGTGCTCTTGCCGGAGCCGGTGGGGCCGGTAATGCCAAGGATAAGAGATTTCCCGGTATGCTCATACAGCTCATCCACGATCCTTTCTTTTTCCCCGCCGTCGTTTTCGATGATTGAGATGAGGCGGGCAACGGCCCGCATATTTGCTTTAAGAACGTCCTTAATGAGATCCATTATTAAGAAACCGGGGCTTTTTTAGACTCCAGGAACTCCACCACGTCCCGGACCGCGGCACCCGGGGTAAACACGGCCTGAATACCCTTTTCTTTAAGATAAGGAATATCGTCCTCCGGGATTACCCCGCCGCCGAATACGACGATGTCCTCCTCCTCGTTTTTCTTCAAGAGCTCCACCACCTTTGGAAAGAGCTCATTATGAGCTCCGGATAAGAGGCTTAAGCCCACAAAGCCGACATCCTCCTGAATAGCCGTCCGGACAATGGATTCGGGAGTCTGGCGGATACCAGTGTAAATTACTTCGTAACCGGCATCTTTCAGGGCCCGCGCTATATATTTAGCGCCCCGGTCATGCCCGTCCAGGCCGGGTTTGGCAATAAGAATGCGCAATTTATTATCTGCCATCGTTTTCTCCTTCCCTCAAGAATGATCACAGTACTACGGATTCCCGATACTCACCGAATTCGGCCCGGAGCACATTACAGATCTCGCCCAGGGTGGCATACTCCCGGACCGCCTCGAGGATGAGCGGCATGAGATTTACTTCCCTGTCCCCGGCGCCCTCTCTTAAGGCGGCCAGTTTCCCGGCTGCTCGCTCGT
>CAZERV010000071.1:2621-16550 GCA_964514815.1 uncultured Spirochaetaceae bacterium
TCGTATATTTGTTCACTCCCACCACGATTCTTACGCCCTTCTCGATGTCGAGCTGGTATTTAAAGGCGGTGTCCTGAATTTCCTTCTGAACGTATCCCCTTTCTATCGCTTTGACCATGCCGCCCATCTCTTCGATCTTATCGATATATGCCCAGGCTTCCTTTTCGATCCGGTCGGTCATTGCCTCAACATAGTAAGAGCCCGCCAGGGGGTCAACTGAATCCGCCGCTCCCGATTCATAAGCTACTATCTGCTGCGTCCTCAGGGCTATTCTCACCGATTCCTCGGAAGGGAGGGCCAGCGCTTCTTCGCGGGAGTTGGTGTGCAGGCTCTGGGTGCCTCCCAATACGGCCGCCAGGGTCTGGATGGTCACCCGGACGATGTTATTGTCCGGCTGCCGGGCGGTCAGGGTGGAGCCTCCGGTCTGGGTATGGAAGCGAAGCATCATCGATTTCGGGTCCCGGGCCTTGAATTTTTCTTTCATCACCCTGGCCCAAATTCTCCGGGCAGTCCTGAACTTGGCCACCTCCTCGAGCAGATCGTTATAGGCATTGAAGAAAAAGGAGAGCCGGCCGGCGAACTCATCCACATCCAAACCGGTTTTCATGGCCGCCCGTACGTATTCAATGCCGTCGGCTATGGTGAAGGCGACCTCCTGAACGGCGTTTGAGCCGGCCTCCCGGATATGATAACCGGAGATGCTGATGGTGTTCCATTTAGGCATTTCGGCTGTGCAGTAGGCGAAAGTGTCGGTAATCAGCCTCATCGAGGGCTCCGGCGGAAAGATGTAAGTCCCGCGGGCGATGTATTCTTTCAGAATGTCATTCTGGATTGTCCCCCGGAGCTGCTTGCCGGACACCCCCTGATTTTCAGCCACCGCTATGTACATGGCCAGGAGCACGGCGGCGGGTGAATTGATGGTCATCGAGGTGGAGACATTATCCAGTGGTATTCCGGCAAACAGAATCTCCATATCCCGCAATGTGTCTATGGCCACCCCGACTTTCCCCACCTCACCCTCGCTGAAGGAATGGTCCGAGTCGTAACCGATCTGGGTCGGCAGGTCGAAAGCCACGGACAACCCCGTTTGTCCCTGCTCTAAAAGATATTTATACCTCCGGTTGGATTCTTCCGCTGTGCCGAAGCCGGCATACTGCCTCATGGTCCACAATCTTCCCCTGTACATGGTGGGCTGGATACCCCGGGAATAGGGATATTCTCCGGGAAAACCTGTTTTTTCCAGATACTCATCCTCAGTCGTTTCTTTCGGAAGATAGACTCTCTCTACCGGCAGACCGGAAGCGGTCATAAATTTTTTCTTTCTTTCCGGAAAGCGGCTCAAAACATTCCCGAGGGTACCTTCTTCCCATTTTTTTTTGCCTGCTTGAATATTTCCGGACTCAGACACGGCAGCCTCCTTTTCCCCTTGCCGGGTGATTCCTAATCTTCGCTATCCGTTTGGCTCAGGTTGCATCTAATATTGCTTCTAAAAATATAGCTTATCAATGTCGCTCTTAACAAGGCTGCAAAGCAAAAAAAATGCGGACTTGGGAAGACAAAAAAGGTCATTCAAAGGGGAATTTATTGCCTATTCATTACCGATAATGCACAATAGTGATATAAATAGGTTAATCGAAATATCGAATCGGAACAGATATTTAGTTTTTAAACTGCTAATAGAATAATATCGTGTAATATAGATTCCTATCCAACAGAGATAAAGTATGGCTCGCACGGAGGCTAGGCCATAGATATGCCTACCAGAATGGAAAGATATTTAATCGTATCATTATCGGACCGAGAGGTAAATAGGATGGGCACTCTGGCACCCACTATGGTCCCGGCCATTTTATAATCGGTGAGAAAGGCCAGGGTCTTATAAAAAACATTGGCCGCCTCAATGTCCGGCATCAGCAGGATATCGGCGTCGCCTCCTACCTCCGATCTTATTCCTTTTACCTTGCAGCTCTTCTTTGATACGGCGTTGTCCAGGGCAAAAGGCCCGTCGATCAAACAGCCCTCTATCTGCCCTCTATCCGCCATCTTAGCCAGCACGGCCGCATCAACGGTGGCCGGCATGACTTCCGGATTGACCTTTTCCAGGGCGGCAATTACCGCGACCTTGGGGTTCGTAATGCCCAGTTTTTGGGCCACTATCACTGCGTTTTTAATGATGGAGACCTTGGTATTCAGGTCAGGAGCGATATTCAGGGCCGGATCTGTCATGAGAAGGAATTTATGGTAGGCCGGCGCCTCGATTATCGTCACGTTCGACAATATTCCCTTCCCTCTTAGGCCCTTTTCCCGGTTCAAAACTGCTTTCATCAAGGTTGCGGTGGGCACCTTTCCTTTCATCAGGGCCTCCGCCTCTCCCCGGCATACCGCCTCCACCGCCCTGGCCGCCGCTTCGGCTTCACCTTCCACCTGGATGATTTTATAGGCGGAGATGTTCAGGCCGTTTTTTTCGGCGATCCGTTTTATCTCCCTTTCATCTCCGATCAAGACCGGCTCTACGATATTGTTCCTGGCCGCCTGAATTACAGCCGTCAAGGCGTCGGCTTCCTGGGCCATGGCCAGGGCGACGCGTTTTGAGGGCAGAGTCTTTGCCCTCTCTTCCAATTCTGCGAAACTCTTAATCATTTTTCCTCCGGGGATCTTACTCAGCCGCCGATTCAGACCAAATTTCTTCGTCCGTAGGGGCTTTAGCATCCTTGTTGAAAAGACCGATTCTTGAGATATTGATCAGGTGCTTGTAATCAAGGTTCTCGGAGATGCTGTTGTTGCCCCAGGAGCCGCAGCCCAGGGTCGTGGAAGGGGCGAATCCGTTGTAGAATGAACCGCCTGCGCTGGTGGAAGAGACCTGGTTTATCACGATTCTGCTGACGGTCAATTTATCCCCTGCATATTCAATGTGTTTTCTGTTGTTTGAGTGGACCGAAACGGTGTGCCCTTTTCCCTCCAGTTCGAGGTTGGTCTGGGCGATTTTAACCGCTTCTTCGAAAGTATGGTAGCTGAAAACGGCCAGGACCGGGCACATCTTTTCTTTGCATAGCACGTCCTCCCTACCCGCTCCGCGGGCCTTTAAGAGGATGACCCTCGTGCCTTCAGGAACGTCCACTCCGGCAAGCCCGGCGACCGTTTGCACGGATTGGCCTACCATCTCTCTACTGAAAGGTCCCTTTTCGGTGAAGATAGCCTTCCTGAATTTATCTACTTCCGCCTGGTCATCGGTGTAGAAGGCGCCGTTGGCTTTAAAGGCCTCGATTACCTTCTCATACATATCTTCCGGAGCGATGACGGCCTGTTCTCCCGAACAGATGATTCCGTTGTCGAAGATTCTTCCCTTAATGATTTTTTCGGCTGTATCGCTTAAATCCACATCCCGGTCAATAATGACCTGCACGTTCCCGGCGCCTACTCCGTAGGACGGTTTTCCGCTCGAGTAAGCCGCCTTCACCATTCCCATGCCCCCGGTGGCGACGACCACATCGACCGCCTCCATCAAATTCCCGGTCAATTCAATAGTCGGCTCTTCTATGATTTGAATTAGGTTCTCCGGGGCGTCGAACTTTTTTATTTCTCTGTTGAATAGATCCACTGTATATTTTCCGCACTTTTTGGACCGGGGATGAGGAGCCACGATGGCCGCGTTTCTTCCCTTTAACGCGAACATCAGATTGCACATGGGTGTCACGATCGGGTTTGTGCAGGGAGTGATCAGGCCCACCACACCCATGGGCTTGGCCAGGTAAATGAGGCCCTTTTCCCTGTCCACGTCAATGATGCCGACGGATTTCTTATCTTTTAAGCTGTTCCAGATGATCCGTGCCTTGCCCCTATTTTTGGCTACCTTGTCTTCGTAGAGACCCATCTGCGTTTCTTCTACGGCCATTTTCGCCAGCTCTTCCGCATTGTCAAAAACGGTCTTGCCTACCATCCTGACGATTTTATCGACCTGCAGTTGATTGAATTTTTCATATTCGGCCTGGGCAATTCCAGCCTTTTTTACCAGGTCCTGTATGTATTGAGCATCGTCCATATTCTACTCCTTGAAATGAATAGCATAATTTACGATAACTCGGAAGCACCGGTGAGTCAATAAAAGGGGGTTAAAAACATATTATATCCATAACCCCACTCTCGTTCCGGACAGCGCCAAAGTAGACGTTAACCCCATTGCAGCAGGCAGCTGAGCCCTCCCGGTTGCCTTTAAGAGTCTTTTTCCAAAACTGCATCGATAAATTTTGCAATTCTATCGGACCCGTTTTGAATATTTACTCTGTCATAGCTTGCTTTGTATTTTTCCAGGGCGGACCCGTTTAATAGATTATTTATAATGGACTTCAACTTTTTAGGATTACTGCCGGCATATAAACCGAGCTCGTTTTCGCAGACATACTTGATATTACTGTTTTCACATAGCTGGGCGCTTTTATTGAAGATAATCGGTTTCTTATAAGACATGACTTCCCAGGTAGTAGCCGGACCGGGTTTTATATAGCAGATATCCGAGATAGAGATCAATTCATTGAAATTATTCACAAAACCCAGGGGAATTATGTTGGCGTTTTGTCTTTTATCTCTGTGTTTTTGTTCAATTTCCAATTTTAAAGCCTGGTTATTGCCGGTCACGACGATCACATTAAGGGGAAGAATACTTAACACGGGCAGTATTTTATGCAATGAGCCGATGCCTTCACCCCCCAGGGCAACAAGAAGCGTTTTTTTCGACTCATCGATCCCCAGGGAGCGCCTTATTGTCTCTTCGGTTCTCTTCAGTCTA
The DNA here is from genome assembly GCA_964514815.1 of uncultured Spirochaetaceae bacterium. Taxonomy (GTDB): domain Bacteria; phylum Spirochaetota; class Spirochaetia; order SZUA-6; family DRHE01; genus CAZERV01. Next base: position 7,405 of record CAZERV010000071.1, read on the forward strand.
AAAAAGCTGTTTCTGATCGGATATGGAAAAACGAACAGCTTATCCTTCGGAAAATTTTTTCTCAGTAATTTTTTTTGGGCCTGTTTCGAGGTGACCAGATAGTAATCAACGTCCCTAAGGTTCCAATAAGAGTCAAAATCGAAGATCTCGGTAAGATAATTAACTAAGATCGGATTTACCTCATTTCTCTTCCTGGCATAAGAAAGGGCCATGGTATTAAAATAATGGCTTGAGAAGACCAAATCCGGTCTTTCTTCCCTTAGATATTCAAGCGCCTTCTTGTAAAAAGGAGCAAAGTACATTTTGTAGATCTGGATATTCAGCGGCCCCGTGATAAAATCGAATGTCTGGATACCCTTGGTCAGCTTTGGATGAGAGAGTAAATATTGCCATAAGGCTTTATGCTTTGCATCTTGAGCCGTGCAGCCCAGCTCTTTCATGAAGTCCATTATTCTTATTTCATATTTTCCGGGGAAAAGCTCTTCGATTGACTCGGAAACGGCTTTGGCAGGCATTTTATGGCCCCCCCCGGCCTCGATCATGGCAAAGATAATCTTTTTTCTCATTTTTTTTATTTTATTATAATTATAATTAAAGTAACATCCCTTTAAAAAAGGACTGCTATGGCGGTTTACTCCGAGATGGTCATTACCGATTTAGACGGCACTCTTTTCAGGCAGGGCCACCGCATAGGTGAGGATGATCTCAAAACCTTGATTTCCCTGGGCAAAAAAAGAGTCCTGCGGGTCGTAGCCACGGGCCGTTCTCTTTTTTCCGCCCGGAAAGTACTCCCCGAGGATTTTCCTATCGATTATCTCATCTTCTCATCCGGAGCAGGGATCATGGACTGGGAAAGGCAGAGACTGTTAAAAAGCCACTCCATGCGGAAGGAAGAAGTTGAGGCAGTCTTCCGGATCTTGAGCTCCCGGGGGCTCGATTTTATGCTCCACCGGCCGATACCGGAGAACCATTACTTTGTTTATTTTCAAGGCCCGGGCGGGAAAAGCAACCCGGATTTTTTAAAGAGATGCGAGATCTACCGGGCGTTTGCGACCCCGGGAGATCCTGCCGGGTTTTCGGCAATTCCTGCCTGCCAGTATGTGGTGATAGAGCCGGATCGGAAACCGCAGTCCGACTATGAAGAAATAAAGCTGGAGCTCCCCGGATTAAAGGTTATCCGGACCACCTCTCCGCTGGACGGCAGATCCACCTGGATCGAGATCTTTTCCAGGGAGGTCTCAAAATCCCTGGCCGGATCCTGGCTGGCCTTTAAACATGGGCTTGAACGGCGAAAGATACTGGCGGTAGGCAACGACTACAACGATCTTGATCTTCTCAGGTGGGCCGGCCTGAGTTTCGTAGTCGGCAATTCTCCTTTGGAATTGAAAAAACTCTTTCCCTCAGTTGCCTCTAACGATGAATCCGGCTTTACGGAAGCGGTCACAGTCTGGATGGAGCCGTAGGTCGTAGGCCGGAGGTGCCCGAAGGGCGGCCCGCAGGCCGAAGGTGCCCGCAGGGTAGGTCTTCATCCCCGGAGGGGGGTAGGGGTAGGGGTACTAGAGGCCGAGCTTTTTCAACTGGCTCTCATAAATCTCGCGAATATTTTTCAGAATCTCGAGATATTCCGGGTCCCGGTAATCCGGATAGGTCCACTCCAGAGGCCTGAAGCTCTTTCGCTTATAAAGCAGGGTGATCTCTCCGTAAATGCCGGAATTGAGCGGTATTCTGTGGGAGCTGTCTTTAGTGGTGGCCAGAATAAACCTGCCGAGAGAAAGAAGTCCGGGATCGAGATTTACTTTTCTTTTTCCTTCTTCTCTAAAGTTATTCTCCAGACGATTGGTTTTGATTTTTATTTCCCAGAAGGTTTCTGGAGATACGAGAGGCTGGAAAGATACAAAGAGCCGCTTTATGGTACGACCCATTTCCCGGTCGTAATATCGGGTAAATGTGAAGTCCAACTCCCGGCTTAAATAATCTAGCTCCCCAAAATGCTCCTTCAGAATGTCCAGGAGCCTGGTTTTGAGCTTTGGGCCGCTGATCAGGATAGCCAGGACCAGTTTTTCCGGATAAAAGGTCTTTATCTGCCCCATAATTCAGGATAATGTAATTGCCTTGTAAAGAGGTTTAATTTATAATCATTATATATGGAAGAGGCTAACGGTTATCAAGTAAAATTAGAGGCTGCTTTAGAAAAAAAGGCTCAATTTTTAGAAGAAAAATACCTGCCCCGCCTGGGGAAGAATTTTCGAGTGTTTCAGACCTTCTTTGAGAACATCTACAACATCTTGGTAAGGAAGGCGCTCATTCAGGAAGACCCATATAAGTATGAGCAAAAGATTACCGAGGTCACGGTCCCGCCGCAGGATAATTTTACGGAATCCGAAAAGCAGGAAAAGATAAGCCAGCGCTTGTCTGAATTTCACTCCCAATTGGACTTCCTGAATAACTACTATCAATTCAGCCTTGAGTTTTTAACGCTCGACAGGATCAAAAGAATCGTGGGGCTGGTTCAATACATCAACTGGCTCCGTCTGACCGAAACATCTTCAAATATGACCACCGGGGCCCTGGCCCAGGAACTGAGCAAGATCAGGCAGGGCAGCGACAAGCTGGCCGCCGGGATAATCAATGACTCCACTGTTCAGATTGGAACCAACGTCAAACAGATTTTAGCCATGCTCAAAGAAATTGCCTTTTACCTGTGCGAAACCTACAAACTGGAGCTCCGCAGGGATGTTATTTCCCGGCTTCCGGGTCTGGCCGATAAAGAAGAGGCAGTCAATAAGATAAAGCGGCTCTTTCGCCAGCAGAAGGGAGATAAGCCCTTTTACCCCGAATTGGTAGAGGAAGTGCTGGCCGAGGATTATTCCGACAATGGACAGGAGCTGAGAGCCGAGGTTCTTTCCAAACTCAGCGTTCAAGAAGTGAAAAAAAAGGTTAGCCAGGAAGGTCACACTTATAAAACCATACTCCTGGAATCTATTCGCCTGCTTGTTTACACAGGCAGCTATCTAAACGACTCTCTCAAGAAGCTCACCGAAAACAATTTGATTCTCTTAAATCGCAGGCAGAGTTTCGGGGAGAAGTTCAAGCAGTGGCTGCAAAAGGTCGCTCAGAAGGGAGAACCGAGCCAGATCATCGATGTTGAATATTTTAACAGCATATCGTCTACGACCAGTGTTGAGAAGCTGGATTTCAAGCTCTTTTTGGAAGATACCCAGCAAAAGGCGAGGCTTTTCAGCGCTATTCACAACAAGATGAGCACGGCCTACCGGCGTTTGGAATCCGCCTCAGAGGATCAAATATTTGCATTTCTAGATAAAAATTTAAAAGAATCGCATTTAATTTACCGCCGCCTGGAAGGCTTGAACACTTATTTCAGAAGCGAGGCGCCGAAAGAGGAGAGGGGCAGGGTCAAGGGAATTAAGAGCGAGCTCAGTTCCATGAAAAACAGCCTGGTAAAGTCTAATCAGAAAAAACATGAATATGTGGCTTTAAAAGAAGAAGAGGGGCAGATGAAAAAGCTAGGCATAAAAATGGAGAATGATTAGCCCACCGCATACAGGCCCAGGATCCTTAAGTTTGCAGTTTCTTTTTTTAAGGCCTCGATCGCTTCGAAAAAGTGAGCGGAGTCTGGAGGGATATCCACATCCACGTAGAACATTTCTTCCCACGGTTTACCGAGAATCGGCCGGGACTCTAGCTTCCTCATGTTAATAGCTTTTTCGGCCAGCACCTTTAGAGCCAGGTAAAGGGATCCCGGCTTATTGGAGGTGGAAAAGACCAGGGCGGCTTTATTGGGGTTTTTAATCCGGGCCAGCTCTTCCCTGGTAATTATGACAAAGCGGGTATAATTCTGGCTGTTTCTTTCGATTCCCCTCTTTAAGATCTTCATTTTATAGACCCGGCCAGCCTCTTCACTGGCGATGGCGGCGTTTTCTTTCCTGCCCTGGCCCGCAATAAAGGAAACGGAACCTGCCGTATCATAGTAGGGTATTTTTTCCCACTCCGGGAACTGCTCTAAAAAACGGGCGCATTGAGATAGACCTTGCGGGTGTGAATAGACGCGCCTGATATCCTCAAGCTCCGCCTCGGGGAGGGCAATCAAGTTGTGTACGATGCGGATTGTTTTTTCGCCTGCAATATTTATATCCGGAAACTGAAGCAAAAGGTCGTAATTCTGGTGAATTGAACCGGTCAGGGTGTTTTCCAGGGGGATAATGCCGTAATCGGTTTTGACTTCCAGCACAGCGTTAAATACGTCGCGAAACTCAGGTCTTGGGACCGATACGGTCCCTTCCGGAAAGTACCGGTAAAGGGCATCTTCGCTGAATGCACCTCTCTCCCCCTGGAAGGAAACCCGGAGAGTCTTTCTTTCTTTAGGAGGGACGGATTTATCGACAGCAGGCGCAGCGATGGGCAAACGTTCGGGGAGTTTCGTAATTTCCTTGCCCAGGACCGTGGCCAGCGCTTCAATATCGCGCATGAGCTTTTCAAACTGTTCGGGATAGAGAGACTGGGGACCGTCGGACATGGCCGAATCCGGGTCAGGATGGACTTCGACCAGCAAACCGTCTGCGCCGGCGGCCACTGCCGCCAGGGCCATGGGGTGCACTTTTTCGCGGATACCGGTGCCATGACTCGGGTCGACTATAATCGGCAGGTGGCTCAGTTTTTTTACCACCGGAATCGCCGAGATATCAAGAGTGTTTCTGGTATAGGTCTCAAATGTCCTGATTCCTCGTTCGCATAGGATTACCTGGTCGGTCCCGTGAGCCAGAAGATACTCTGCCGACATCAAAAGTTCCTGGATTGTTGCCGCCGGACCTCTCTTGAGGACAACCGGTTTACCCAGGGAACCTACTTTCTTTAGAAGCTCGAAGTTTTGCATGTTTCTGGCCCCGATTTGCAGAATATCGATGTACTCTCTGAACATATCCGCCTGTTCCGGGGAGACGATTTCAGAAAGGGTCGGCAGGCCCGTTTTTTCGCCTGCTTCTTTCATGTATTTAAGCCCCTCCTCGCCGAGGCCCTGAAAAGCATAAGGAGAGCTCCTGGGTTTGTAGGCTCCGCCTCTCAATATAACCGCCCCGGAATCTTTAACCAGTTGAGCCGCTTCCATTATCTGCTGGCGGGATTCAACGGCACAGGGACCCGCTGCGACCGCCAGGCGGGATTTTCCTATTTTTACCGGTCCCACGGTGATACAGGTGTCTTCTTTTCTAAACTCCCTGGAGGCCAATTTGTAGGGTTTGGTAATGGGAATGACCCGAGCCACTCCGGGCAATAACTCAACTTTTCTGATATCCAGAGGTATGAGTCCGACGGCGCCGAGAATGGTTTCTTCCTCTCCCTGGATTTCCTTGATCCGGAATCCTTTTCCCTCCAGAAAAGAGACCAGATTTTTTTTATCTTTTTCCCTGATACCGCGCTCAAGTACGATAACCATGAACCGATGCTAGCCGGGTATTGGGTCTGTGTCAAGGAGCCCGCCGCCTTATCACGAGTCTTCTTTCTTTGATCCTGCCAGACCGGCAAATTGCACCGGGTCCGTTACCATTTTTTGGAAAGAAGCTTCAAGCTTTTCCTTGGTGGCGGGTATGGCCGGAGCTTCACTGACATATTTTTTCAAGCAGCCCTGGAGAGCGAGGACAGCGAGTAAAATCAGGATGGTGTTTTTTTTCATAAGCAATATCGCCAGAATCGTTTTGGTACAATTTTCTGGGGATAAAAATCAAGACCTGTAAGTTAGTTTTTTGAGACTGTAACCCTGTTCCGGCCGAATTCTTTGGATTGATAGAGAGCTTTATCGGCTGCGGCTATGACCTGCGACGGAGAGCGCATCCTTTTCGGGTCAAATTGGGCTATTCCGATGGAAATGGTAACGTGGAGAGGGCTTTCCTCGGCCGGAAAAGGATATTTTTCAATTTCTTCTCTCAATCTTTCGGCCACCGCGGCAGCCCCTTCCGCTTCGACTTCCGGCAGGATAACGGCAAACTCTTCACCGCCGTAGCGCGCCGAAAGGTCAATGCTGCGCACCGAGCTGCGTAGGAGGTTGGAGATTTCTTTAATGATAATATCTCCCTGCAGATGTCCGTAGGTATCGTTAAATTTCTTAAAGTGATCGATATCGAACATGATCAGAGAAAAAGTAGTATTATAGCGAAGAACCCTGGCAATTTCATCATCCAGACTTTTTTCAAAGAAATGGTGAGAAAAGAGCTTTGTCATCCTATCCGTGGTAGCCTGCCAGTAAAGGTTCGCGTTCTCGATGGCTATGGAAGCAAAGCGGATGATCTGGGTAATGTATTGGATATCGAGTAGGCTGTAATCGTTCCTATCATTTCGTTCCGGCAGCAATAAAACCCCGGTGACGCCCTTATCGGTTCTCAGGGGTATGATGATATCGGGATTAATTTTTTGAAACTCTTTGCTTATTTTTTTGTCAGGATAGTTTTCCTGAAAATAATTAAAGGATATCTGGTTATATTCGTTCTGTTCCAGGAAGGCAGTAACGGGGCTGATCATGGGAATTTTCAGTTCAAGCTCTTTCCTTTTTAAGCCTTGATAGTGAAAAATATTCACCATCTCTTCGTTATAATCGTTTGGCAGCAAAAAGGTCACCCCGGAGGTCTGAAATTTGGCATAGAAGCTTAATACGACATTTTTGACAATGTTTTCGATATCCAATCGGGCGGTTATCTGAGAGGCGATTTCTATGATTTCTTTCAAATCCTGGGTTTCTAATTCTACCGGTATTTCAAGAAACCGTTCGTGCAACTCCATCGTATCTGTAGTATATTAATAAACAAAAAAAATGCAAGGCCGAAGGTGCCCGCAGGGGGGTAGCGTAGATGCCCGCAGGTGTCTTCATCCCCGGAGGGGGCGTCTTCGTCCCCGCAGGGGGGTACCGAAGGTGCCCGCGGTGTCTTCATCCCCGGGGGTAGGTGTACTGAACGGTTCCCGGCTAAATCTGCCTGCTGTTGACTGTAGTTTGTAATGGATCGATACTAGATTTACTCTAAGCCCTCCGTTTCTTTCCTCAGAGCCTGATAGGTTGGCTAAGTGAGAGGATTCCACAAAGGGAAGCTCCTGGGTTTGATCTACTCAGGGGAACCTTTGTGCCTGGGTAAATGGGTGGTTTGCTGGAGATCCAGATACGCTTGGCAATCTAACCGTGAGGCAGACAGCCAGTCCACAGCAGACGAGATTTCAGTAAAAAAAAGCCAAGCAAGCCGGCAGCTATGAGAAAAGTTAAGTCCTCTAGAGCAATTTTTTTCTCTCCTAGCACCTCCTTTGCTGAAGTCTTAATCTTAGTCAGTTCACTATGGAAAACTCTTAGTTTCTTATCATATTGTTCATCAGAAACCCAGTAATATTTTTATTTTTGTTGAGCATGTGGTAGGAACTTACAATGATCTTTCTGATCAGGGCCATTCTCGATTTACCGGCACTTTTTCCGGCTTTCATTCTCTGATAAAACTCACTCATGTGTTCGCTGGAATCCGCAAGATGCTTTAATGTAGAAAACAATCCCCTCAGCTCGCGTACCTTTTCATCAGGAAATATATACTGTAGGTAGATCATCTTTGTTCCTGCCCATCAGAATGAAATATGCCAATTTGTTTACCAGTTTTTTTCAGTCAATCCTATCTGTTTTTTTCCCTTCTGAGCGGGCCTTGTTCGTATTATACACCTAGTCTTTATGATACCTTTAGCGTTTGTATTTTTTTTAACTCTGCCTCTATATTTTCCCGTTCCTCCTCTAAATCATAATCGTCTTGTAATCCTAACCAAAACTGAGCTGATGTACCAAAATATTTTGAAAACCTTAGTGCAGTGTCAGCGGTAATTCTTCTTTTTCCATGAATTATTTGTGAAATACGTGTTTGTGGTATATTTGTTTCCTTTGATAATCTATATGCGGTTACATTCATTGGCTTTAGAAATTCTTCTTCCAGTATTTCTCCAGGATGTATGTTTCTTAATTTTTCCATTTCATTTTCTCCTTAATGGTAGTCTGTAATTTCGACATCAGAACAATTTCCATTTTTCCATTTAAAACATATTCTCCATTGATCGTTTATTCTTATGCTGTATTGACCTTTTCTTTTGCTCTTCAAAAATTCTAATCTATTTTTTTGTGGTATTTGTAAATCCTGAAGAGTTTGAGCGTTATTCAGCATTCGAAGTTTTCTTCTTGCTGTATTTTGAATTTCAAACGGTAACCTTCGGGAAATCGTTTGATTCCATATTTTCTCTGTTTCCTTCGACCTGAAGGATTGAATCATATTAAATAGTATCGCGTTACGTAACTATTGTCAAGGGTCAGTAAGTAAGATTTTTTGCTGGCTGTCTTTGCTGTGTAACAACATTATTTCTTTATTGGATCATATTGTATACACACTAATATCACCAAAGTAAAGTTACCGGCCGGGATGAGCTGCAGCACCGTCTCAACTGTTATGCCAGAATAACCTGCCGCTACCAGATCGCACTTAAGGCGTCAGCTCCATCCAGATGTTAGCCCGCCCTCATGCGCACAAGCAACTTGTCGTAGTCGGCGTGTGATCCTGCCCAAAACCAGAGAATTTCGTCTCCGTCTACGACTCCTACAACTCGATAGTTGATGCTGATACGTACTGAATAAATTGGTTGCGTCTGGTGGACACGCTTGAATCGAAGACTTGGATGAGAATTATCGTGTCGGAACAAATTAAACGCGTCCTTGGCTTGCTGTCGAACATGCTGAGGTAGCCTCTGCAGACAGTCCCGGAAATCTTTGGTCGTCCGGGATTTCATAACCGATCTGGATCAAGTTCCTCAGTCTCACCTCTGCGGTGTTCGGCAAGAGCGTCCGCTGCAAGATTACTGAGCTCATTTTGGGATTTAAAAAATAGCTTCTCCCAACGCGACTCGGATTCGAGTTCCCTTAATAGCCAGTCTGCAAGCGCATCCTGCTCCTCCGAAGAGAGCTGCGACGCTTTTGAAAAAGCCTCTTCGAGCAATTTCGTCATACTCGTACCACCTTCTATCTGTAGAATAGCCCTCTGGAGTAGCTCGTGCAATACATATTTTAAGTCATGCGGGCTAACTACAGAGCTAACCGGCGCCGCCGAGAAGGAAGTCCCCCGATTTTAAGCATG
>CAZERV010000072.1:0-12602 GCA_964514815.1 uncultured Spirochaetaceae bacterium
AACATTCGGCGACTTTCGATGTAATCACTCTCAGCATTTATATCTGCCGATTACAAAGTATAGTCCGAGTAGTAGTGAAAGTCTGCGCTAAATTGCTTTTTCCAAAGATTCAACTACCAGCTGATTTAGGCTCTTCCCTTGCTCCATAGCCTTGACGTAGGCTCGATGATGAAGACCAGTAGAGAGTCGTACTACAAACTTACCTGAAAAAGGCTTATCGGGTTTCTCATTTCTTTCGACGCAGAACTCAAGATAATCATCAATCGAATCACGAAATGCCCTTCTCAACTCCTCCACGGTCTCCCCCTGGAAGGTGATGACATCTCTGGTGTCCAAAACCTCCCCATGGAAAATGTCGGTTTCATCATCGAATTCAACATGGCCTGTGTATCCTTTATATTTCAGCATTTTTTACTCCCGCAGATATTAAGAATCTACGCATTGATCTCACGGATCCCTTATCCGTTTCTTTTCGAGGATGGGGTCTATGAAATACAGCTCGTACACTCTGGAGTACAATCCGAACCCGCGACCCTCTACCCTCACTAATTTCAGCCCCAAGAGCGTAAAGCAGGCTTTCGATGTCTTTCCACAATATATCCGATTTAACAGGATTCTCAAATATCGCAGCTAATGTAGTCTTGTTTTTCTTGTTCACAGCAATTTATGATACTAATTTATAGTATCATTTGGAAAATGTCAAGATGATAAAAAGGTGTATATGGAGACCATTTTCAGCAAACCTACACCCATTGGGCGAACTCTATATTACTGCTCCTTTCATCCGGTAATAAAATGAGCCTGAATGTTGTTAATTAATTAAAGGAAGGAAAATATTATAGCGCCTAGAAATCAATGATTATAGATTTTGCTTTGCCTCTTTCTTACTTATTCCTTCGATCGTTGACCGCACTTTAGGAGTCTTGGAAAAAATCTGTGTTTTTCCTCCTTTTTTGAATCTGAAATCACATCTCTCGGATTCGTCAGCAAGTGTTTCGGTTCTGATTAATCCCCATCCCAATGCATCACTTAAAGCAATGTCTGACATACAAACGTATGGAGCAAATTCTTCTGCTCCTTGATCCTGCATAAATTTGTAATTGCCACACGCTACATAATCCACACCAAAATCGAAGTTTTCCCCATTTCCTATAACATATTTCACCTCAAAATCTCCAAATTTGTGTTGTTGACCTTCTTCTGCCCGTTTTTGCATTCTTCTTTTCACAAAACTTGAATACATAAGATGAGCTAACAGCCAACGTTTGATTTTGGGAAACTTCTCCATTCTCAATCTCAGTGCTTTATGACAAACCTCCCAAGCGTCTCCGGCTGTCTTGCCTTGTTTTTTCATGACCTTATAGACTGCCAGCTCTTGGGCTGTGATAAGGAGAAATGTATTAAGTGTACCTCCCCTGAAACCCTCAACGTGGGGGATTTGTGGAATAAGTTCCTCATATTCTTGCCGCACTTCTCTGTAAAGCGTATCTACAAAACCGATCCGTAGCTTGAGACAACAAAGTCTCTGATGAGGTTTGCTGTTTTATCAAAATCCTTCAAGAGTTTTTCTTTACGATAAATGTAGTAACTGCTTGGTTTCATTTTTTTACCTCCTTCTTAGAGTATTGCTTGTTCAAAAATTGAAAGCAAGCATCAGGCAATTCTTATTAAGTTCATAACCGGCCCATTACCAATTCTTTCTATCCTGGAAAACTACTCTTCGGCGAAAACGCATTAATCCCAACATCCCTTGATGGGACATAGGGCCCAGGTTTGAAAAAATCTTCCCGGGGAGCCATAATAGGTATAATGTTTTTCACCAACGTACGGCACATTCGGCAACTTTCGAGGAATAGAGGATTCAGATAAGATTTCCCAATAATCTCGTATATATGATATATTTGAATCATACCTACGGTATTAATGATGCTTGGCTGGAGATTATTCTTCTATGCAAATTAACGGAACGAACCAACACACATTCATTGTAGGAAAGGTGATTGTGAATGTAAATTCCGGCTTAAGGTTGAGGATTACGAATTAACAGAGACATATAGTTATAATTTATCACCAAGAGATAAGAGGGAAATTAAAAAAATAGTCTATCAACACTTTGACTATATTGTAGATGAATGGGACAGATCTCAGGAGGCAAAAAATGAATAAATACCATAATGTTGAAAGTCTGGATTTTGATGAAAATACCTTAACCATAGTCCTTCAGGGTACCCATCAAAGAGTCTCCAAACATATTCGTGATCCCTTCATAGCCGAGCAGGCCGTGGTGCTGCCGGAAGAAAAGACCAGGCTCAAAGCCCTGCCCGATACGCTTGAAAAAATTGCAGGCAGGAGCTTCCTGGTTGTGGGCCATGCGGCCCGGGTGTGAACGACAGAAAGCCAATACGAGTTCTCCGTGCAGCGGGCCAGGGCGATTGCCGACTATATTGTTTCCCAGGGGCTTGAGGCGGAAAAATTTATCTATGAAGGTAGGGGAGGCTCCCAGCCGGTGGCCCCCAACGACAGAGAAGAGAATATGGCCAAAAACCGCCGGGTGGAGATAATCATCCCTGAGGACTGAGCTTCCGAGAGTAGATCCTGTTAACCTCTTGATAAGATTCAGGAGTCCCTATATCTAAGCAGTCTTCACTAAATAGATAGGCGTATATCGGCACTCGCCGGCACAGCCACCGGGCCAGGTAACCAGGGGCGTCCGGATTGCCTCCCTTGTTTAAATATTCTTTAATAAGCGGAATTAAATCTCGGCCGTAAATATAAAAGGCAATACTGGCAATAGAAGATCCCGGCCGGTCCGGTTTTTCCTGGAGCTCGATAATCCTCCCTTCCTCATTAATAACAGCGCAGCCATGTTTGTTTCTTATTAGCTCAACATCCCCGCTATCAAAACACAGGTTGACTGCCGCCCGCCTTTCTTTAAAATAGTCCACAAAATCGACCAGACTGAACTCAAACATCTTATCCGAGCAGATGATAAGTAGATCGTCGTCCAGCTTTTTCGTCTCTATCACCAGCCACAGGTCGCCTATGCTTCCCAGTCTTTCTTCATTCGACCCTGTTTGATCGTTAATGATCTCTATGTCCGGGAAAGCCGAAGCGGAAATCCGCCGGCTATATTCCGCCTGCCAATCTTTAAAAATATTGAAGAACTTATCGTTGGTTACAATATATACGGTCTCGATATCCCGGCAGGCGGATACTTTTTCTATTGTATATTCGAGGATGGGTCTGTCTGCGACCGGCAGCAAGCTTTTAGGAAAGTCTCTGGTAAGAGGATAAAGCCGGGTGGCATAACCCGCCGCTAAGATTATCGCCTTCATGCCGGGTAATCGACGACATTAACTTTGATAATTGAAAAGCCGTTTTCCCGGTAGGCTCTTTCAAGCTCAAGGAACTGATCTTCATCTCTATAGGTCCCGATTGCCGCGCCTCCTGAGCCGGTCTGCTTGGCATGGGCGCCCGCATTTCTGGCAATTTCAATGATTTTTAGGTTGGCCGGACTTATATTATAAACGGATTTCCTCAGGTCGAAGTCTTCGGAAAGGACCGGCCCCAGGGCCTCTTTCTGCCCGCCGAGAAGAAGCGTTTTAGCCTTATCGACTAACTCCGCTTTCCGGCGCATGGCCTCCAGGACTTTTTGGTCGTGCTCCACCGAAGCCCTGTAGCGCATGATATTGTGCACCGCCGGAGGACTTGGAAAGCTCCTTCTTATAGGCAATGAACAATGGAGGAAGCAGGCCCGGATCGAGCTTCTCGTAGTCTCCGTGAGAGCCGTTATTGCGGGCATAAGCCTCTTTGGTGAAATCCATGTGGACCAGTCCCCCGTACACGACCACGACCCGGTCCTGGGGGCCGGCGCTTATGTCCAGCTCCCCGGTTTCCGCTTCAAGGATGATATTCGGTTGGATCGGTTTGGGAATTTCTTTTTCCGTTAATCCGTAGAATTTCATCAGAGCCGCTAGAACGGCCCTGATAATTGCGCTGGAGCCGCCCAGGCCCACCCCGAAAGGAATGCTGGAATCATACTCAATGGCAAAGTTCTTTTTATCGAGCCTTATTCCTTTTTGATCGCAGTACTCCTTGAAGTGGACGATTAAAGCCTCGATCAGCCTTATGCCGCCGTAGTAACCGAATTGTAATCTGTAACGCACCAGGTCTTCGATACTCTCATACTGTAACAGGTCCCTGGAGTTCGGAACTATGGAAAGGGTAGGGGTCTCATAGAGGGTTATTTGGGCATTGAAAGCGTCAAAAAGAAGTGAAATGGTTTTGCCGTTGAAGATGTCGGAAGGATTTCCTACCAGCCCGGCCCGGGCATATGCGGTTTCTTTGATGATCATCGTCACACCTCGCCCATGTTTTGGCTAAAGTTATGCTGAGAGCAAAAATAAATCAAGTCAATGGAATATACTGACATTCAATTGATTATGGAGTATTTTAAAAACAGGCTGGGCTTTGGTTTATTATATTGAATTTCTAAACTTCTCAATGCTTTTGCCGGCCGCAAAAAGAAACCCTTCCGAAAGATCGACGGGGTAAACTTCAAGATATAATTATTTTTTCCTCCCCGTACTCCTCCAGGCGGCGCTTTATCTCCGCTACTTTTTCCTGAAGACGTCCGATCTGTTTCTCAATCCGATCTTTTTCCCTGATGAGCCTTTCAAGCGGGTCGGGATCAAACGGCGACATAATATATTTCTGCGTTACCATATCCGGACTCTCACCGTCCAGGAAGGCTGTCTCCGCCTGTTTTCTCACCTCATTGTCCCGGATCCGGGTGAGCGCTCTCATGTTCTCAAACCCGATCCGCGGATCGAGATCCATGGCCTGGGTCTTGATTATGGTGGCCGCGCTCGATCTCGGCATAATGAGGACGCGGTCGAGGTAGTCCGTGAAACTGGTGCGGTATTTTTCACAGAGTGTTTGAGCTTTCATAAGGAGGCGGCCGAGCTCTTTCATCAGCTCTCCGTTAACGGCCAGGAACTTTTCCTTTATTTTCCCGGTAAGCTCAATGAATTCCTGATTGTTTTCGAAAGGGTTCTCTTGGAGCCCGATTCTCTCAGCCTCGTTGAGGAGGTTGTGAAAAAGACTCCAGAATTGGACCGTGTGGGTGCGGATGGAAATGGGCAAGGGAGATGAGGTAAATTGAAGATGGTGGGCATACTCATGGACGGCCGTGTACATGAGCTCGTTGTCGTTGGTGAAGTTTTTGCTGTGGAGAATGATTTCCCTGGTTCCCGGTTTGTAGAGTCCATCGACCTTTTTGCTCGACTTTCCGGAAAAGATAACGGTAAAATATTCGTCCGTTTCCCGGATTCTAAGCAGCCTTTCCTTGACCTGGTCCTGGTTCATCTTTTAATACCTCAGAAATTAACGTTCCTGCCCGGATCTTTCGGGCAGCACCTGAAAGCCCTGCTCGAGAAAGTGCTCATCAATGGCAAAGGCCTGACGGATGCCTGAACGGCGCATTAGATTAAAACTCACGCAGTCAACCAGGCGGAGGCTTTTTCTCGCTACGGCCGGAGGGCCGAAACCCCGTTCCGGTGCGCCTCCTGGCTCACCCATTCGACGTTAAGGACCGGAAGAGTATCCTGCTGAAAGGTCTGAACTGCGGCCGGTCCGATTCGGTTTTGAAGCAGCGCGATTGTTTAAAGAATGACATAGCTGCTGCAGATGAGATTTGCCGATTCATTCAATAGGGTTACCCAGACCTGCCTGGCCGCGTAATGGTAGCGATCATCCGCGTCGATCAGGGCGTAAAAAGCCGAGGTGTCCACAAAGACGGTCATTCGGAATAAGCCTCCGTCAGGTATTTGTCATGATCGAGGGATATGTCTTTCAACCCGGAATGTAACTTCCCGGCCGCTTCAATAGCCCTTCTTTTCTGTTGATCTTCATAAAGCCCGGTAGAAGCTTTGAGGAGCTTTTCCACGCTTCGGCGAATAAGCTCGGTCACCGGGATTCCGCTCCTGGCTGCGAGCAGCTTGAGCCGGCGGGATTGCTCTTCGGTAAACTGGATTTGCGTACGCACCATCTCTTACTGCAAAATGATAACACAAATAAGACAGCCGGTCAATATTTCAGTCATGAAAAATATAGATCCGATATTAAAAGACATTGTCAAAACCATTCTCGCTTATAAAAAGCAAAGAGAATCATACTTTAAGGAAGCATATCAACTGACACTGATCCGGGAAGGAGATCATTGGGTCAATATGCCGGAAGTCGAAATCGCGGGACGCCTCGATCCTATTTAGCTTGAAGTTGGGCATTTTAATCTATATACTTCGATTAGCATGAGATTAACAGAAGAAGAAAGAAGTGCTATCAAAGAAACAATTTATTCTTTTGACACCTCGGCAAAAGTTTATTTATTTGGCTCTCGGGTTTCTGATGAGAAAAGGGGAGGGGATATCGACCTTATTATTATTTCCAAAACACTAAAGCCGGCAGATAAAATATCCATTCTTATGGGTTTAAAAGAAAAAATCGGGGAGCAAAAGATAGACATAATTATTTCAGATAGCATAGAAAAACGTTTTGAAAAAATAGTCTTTCAGGAAGCTTTGGCTCTATAATGGACGATAAAATTAAACTGCTTCAAGAAGAGCTGGCTATCCTGGAAAAAGCAACCGATATTCTTCTCTACTCTTATAAAAAATGCAAAAATATAGCAGTCAAGCCTGAATATTCCTATGAAGAGCTTGATAATTTTGAGGCGCTCACAAGCCGATTCGCCCGCCTTTCTGATATCATTATCCAAAAAATATTCAGACTGTTTGATGTTATTGATCTCGAAGAAAATGGTACTGTACGGGACAGAATCAATCGCGCAGAGAAAAGGGGGCTTATCGATAAGGCAAGTATTTTCGTAAAAATCCGTGAGCTTAGAAACAGTATTGCCCATGAGTATCTGCCCGATGTTTTTAAGGCTATTTATAAAGAAGTTTTTGAATTAACGCCTATCCTCTGTGAAACAACAGAAAAGATAAAAGCCTGCAGTAGACGATATTTGAAGAAATAAAAGTCGTATTCCACCCACGCTAAATTTTTTAGGCGACATTGTTGTTTGAATTCAGCATAGACGTTGTGTTTGCCTTAGAAATAATGAACCCTGTGACACAGAATTTGAGTGCATTGGTTGTCAGAATCCTCTTAATGGAATCGACATGAGTAACCTATCCATTTGTGCCGTCCAAAACATCGAAAAATACAAATGTACCTATGGCGTTACTTTCCCTTGCAAGAACCGCGGAGCAAAAAGGCAAAGGTGAGTGCCATACATTACCTCTGACATTCGGAAATCGAGATTCCCGGCGGTTTTCACAAACCTGCGCACAGTGTGGGGAATCTCAAGCTATGAAGATATTATGGAAAGGATCTATTTCATGCAAAAAGTTGAAGCAGGGTTGAAAGATGTTGAGGAAGAAAGAGTAATACCGCGTAAGTAAGTAATAAAGCGACTTTCAAAATTGCTATTGAAACATTAAAGGTGTTCACCTGAAATTGGAAGAATTGTACGTGAATATGGTGATCCAAAAATGAGAGAAATTATTTACAGAAATTGCAGAATTGTTTATCAAATTGATGGGAGAGTCATTGAATGTGAAATGAAAGTAACT
Source organism: uncultured Spirochaetaceae bacterium (assembly GCA_964514815.1). Lineage (GTDB taxonomy): Bacteria > Spirochaetota > Spirochaetia > SZUA-6 > DRHE01 > CAZERV01. The sequence goes on from CAZERV010000072.1 coordinate 7,638, forward strand.
TCACCTCTCACGGTTATCTTCTCTTGATTCCCTCCCCCTTGGCGCCTTGCGATCCACACACTTGGGGATATTTGGTTAAAAACAGGACCCTAAATTTTCATTACCGATTAAAGAGATCAAGATATTCCTACAAAACAAAAATCCGATTGAGAGAGGATCCAGTAATCTCCTTCAGCATGCCTGTCTTAAAAAACTGTTTGGCAATAGCATTGGCTGTATTAGATGAAAATTGTGTTCGGTTTCGAGTTGTGATGGCGGGATAACCATATTGATAGCCGGCTGTCTACTGCTTGATCCGCTCAGAGATTGTTTCAAGCTTCTGTTTCAGCTCTTCCATTTCCCGGCTAATCGTACTGGCAAGAAAATTAGTGCTTGCGATGATTTCCGTTTGTCGTGATCTAAGCTCCAAAAGGTAACGATTCAAGGCCGCTATTTCAGCGCTCGCCTCCTGCTGATCGCCCTCTATGGAATCAACAGCCTGTTCGAGCTGATCCGACAGAGCATTTAATTTTATGAGAATATCTTTTTCCGTTGCCTCGGTCGTTGATACGAAAGAATCGATTTTACCGGACAGGCTCTTTTCAACCTCTACCAGGTTCCGCTTTAAGAAAGCGCTGAAAAAAAAGAAAGAAATTAGGAATGTAATAAGAATGAGAGCGAATGCGGCCAAAAAGAAGAGCTTTCTCTTTCTTTCCTTAAAATATTCGAGCCCGAAATAGGCGGCCAGGTTGCCCGGATCATAGGTGAGAGCCGTTTCGAAGCGGCTGCGGGAGGAAGAAAAAAACCTCAAGTAGTATTCGACCTTACCCAGCAGTATGAGGGCGCCGATATGGTCCGGCTTGTCCAGGAGGATTTCTTCCAGTTTTTCCCGTGCTTCTTTATGCCTGGAGGTTGAAGCCAGTTCCAGGGCGATTCTATAGCCGGTATCATGGTTCATAATCTAAATTTCGGCAATCAGCTCCGCTAATTCCTCTGCTTTTTGTTTAGTTTTTCGGCTGTTTTCAGGTAAGGCTTTTTCTAAAAAATTGATTATGCCTTTAATCTTTTCAAGCAGCTCAGGATCATCGATCTGGTCCAATTTTTTTTGCGCGGTTTTGATAATCCGTTCTATTTTCTTTTTACCTGCTTCATCTTTTTTCGGCCTGGCATCCGGGGACTGTTTTCCGGAAATATCGGGCTCCCTTTCAAGCCTGTTTACATCTACCTTCATCTTCTCCTTTCTGCCGCTCAGTCTCTCCCGTGCGACAATTTCCACATTCCCGTTCAGGTTATACTCAAAGGTGACCTCTACCTCCGATCCTTCAGGGAGTTTCTTGGGAAGCTTTTCCATAACAAAGGAACCGATAAAGGTATTTTGCAAGGCTTCCGGATGCTCGCCCTGAAAAGCCTCGATTTCAACCGCTTTCTGATTTTCTACCGAGGTGTAATACGTCCTGCTCATTGAGGCCGGAATAGAAGTGTTTTTATGGATGATGATGCTGTAGTGATCGAAGTCGACTTTTCCGGTCGGCTTAATATTAAGACACCGTATTCCCAGCGAGTGGGAGTTTACATCGACCAGGATCGTATATATTTCCTCGCCGGCAATGATGCCTCCCTGGATCGCCGCTCCCATGGCTACGCAGTAGGTGGGATCCACTTCCCGATGAACGTCGAAACCCAGGTCCTCGCTCAAGGTATTTAATATCCTGGGTATGTAAGTGGAACCGCCGACAAGAAGAATCTTGGTAATATCCTCTTTCTTGAGCTTGCCTTCTTTTATGACCTGTTCCACCTGTTTGAAGGTTGCCTCCAGTTTTTCTTCAATTAAATCTTCAAACTCGCTCCTGGAAACGGAAAGCTCGAGGTTGACCGGTTTGCCCTTGAGGCTGGCAATAAACTCCTCTTTCACTTCGACCATGGTCTCGGTAGAAAGCTGGATTTTTACAGCTTCGGCTATATTTTCTAAACGCGCCTTCAGCCGGAGATCGTTCGGGGATACCGCGTTTTCAGGTAAATGAGAAATAAAATAATCTTCAAACTTGCGGTCGAAATCATCGCCGCCGAGCTGACTGTTCCCGTCGGAGGCGAGCACTTCAATGACGCCTTCTTCGACTATAATGAGTGAAACATCGAATGTCCCACCGCCGAGGTCATAGACGAGTATTTTCTCAAGCTTATCTTCGCGGCAGCCGTAGGCAAGCGCCGCGGCGGTGGGCTCGTTGATGATCCGGACCACTTCCAATCCTGCAATCTCTCCCGCCTTTATCGTATCCTTCCGCTGGGCATCGGTAAAATAGGCCGGTACGGTAATTACGGCTTTTTCCACCGGCCGGCCCGTCTCCTTTTCGGCATAACTTTTCAGGGTTTTCAAGATCTCGGCGGATATTTCCGCCGGTGAGTACGATTTCCCCCCCATGGACAACGTTTGACCGCTGCCCATCTTTCGCTTAACGGAAACTACCGTGTTTTCGGGGAAAGCGGCGTACTGGTTGCGGGCGGCAAACCCGGTGATAATCTTCCCGGTGTTATCGATTCCGACTACGGAAGGCAAATACTTCTTGCCGTTTTCGAGCGTTACCGAAACAGGCTTTCCATTCTTGAGATAGGAAATTTCCGAAAACGTGGTGCCCAGATCAATACCGAATATTTTATCCATCGTTTACTCCTTTTCCGTTATTACTCTCTTGCCCTGGCGACAATTACCTTTGCAAACCTTAATACCTGTCCTTTATAAAGCCAGCCCGGCTGAATGATCTCTGCTATGGACCCGGGGGCTAAATCGGACTGGCGCTCCACTCCGACAGACTCATGAAGAGAAGGATCAAAGGCCATCCCGATTTCGGCCGAGGGCTTGAATTCGTAAGATGCGAAGTGATTGATGAGCTTTTCATGGAAAAAAGCTATACCTTGCTTCCAATCCTCCTGGCCGGATTCTTCGACCGTGCGTTTTATCGAATCCAGGCTGTCAAGAATGGGAATAAGCCTGGTAAGGAAGGCTGCCATCTCCTGGCCGGTGGGTTCCCGCCCAGGGGGCTCCCGGTTCAAGAAATCATCCAGGGCCGATTCCAGAAAACCTAGTTTCTTGTAGAGTTTGGAAATCCTTTCCTTCGTTTCTTCATTTTGGCTGAGTATATTTTGCAGCATGGGCAGGATTTCCATCCCGGGAGAGCCGTCTTTCTCAGTTTCATATGGACTGATGATGAAGGGAAAGCGGGGTTTGGGCTTTCTCATTTCAGGTTCCTGATTTCATCTGCGATATCATGAAAATGCCTTTGAAAATCCTCTACGTAGAGATCGGATGAGGCCAGGAAAATTTGAAAAATCCTATCTTTAAAAAGGACGTTGAAATCACACTCCTCATCCTGAACGAGTCCTAGATCGGATTGCCGGCGGAAAAGGGAGAGGTCCAGTTTTTTTCTCTGGGCACTGTCTTTAAGCAGGCCGTAGGCCTTTCTGATGGTCTTGAAGCCCTCAGGATCTTTTTCCGGCGGGGAAAGCCTGACCTTTCGAAGATACGCCTTTCTGATTTCCTCGAAAGAGGCGGTTTCCGAAACTTCAAGGATTTCATAGGGACTCTTTGTGACCGGATCAGTTGGCATTAGACTCCTGGCGCTCATGGGTTTTTAAACCTTCCCCTGGCTTTGACTTGCCTGGTCATTTCTTTATAAACTAAAAAATAATCACTGTCTCCTCTCTGCACGGCATCTTCCCGGAGCTTGCCCAGGTAATCGAGTGTTTCCATCTTTTCCCCGGTTTCATTCAGGATGAGCAGGTGGAGGAACCTGTCGTTCTTATCCGCTCCATCCGCCTCGATCAGTCTTGAAGAATATATCTTTGCCAGGGACGGCTTTTTATAATCAAAAAGCATTCCGGCAATATTGTATAAGTAGTAGCCCAGATGGTTAAGACCGTAATCGCACATTCTTACGGTGTTCTCCTGATCGTCCCTTTGGGCGAGAAATTTAACGATCATTTTAAAGATCATCAGGCTTGCCGCACATCCGCAGGTGACAATGCAGTCAAATGCTTTGCGAGAAAAATCCATCAGGCCGTCCTCATAGAAAGACATGCCCAGCTGAAACTCACCCATGTGATCGCGCTCTTTTTTCAGGGCCTGCTCGAATTTTTTTCCGGCTTCTTCCTTTTTCCCTTTTTTCAAGAGGAAATATCCTTCCAGATACCGGAGCCGGCCGTGAAAGCAGCCGAGCTTCTTTACCTCTTTCATGAGTCTTTTGGCTTCTACAGGATTCTGATGCCGGAGAGGCCAGGCGGTGTGGATATAGCAATAGGCCAGGCCTTCCTTGTAAAAAAAATTCTCAGGGTCTCTTTCCAGCTCCTTCCTGTAAAGAGGTATTAAAGTATCTAATTCTTTGTTCTTCTGTAATTCCATGATATAGGAGAACCGGAACTCATCATTTTCCGGCTCCAGCTCATACAGCCTCCTGGCATAGAGCAGAGCCTCCCGTGGATTATCTAATTCTTCTGAAATGGTCACCAGGGCCTCAAGAGCTTCCTGGTCATCTTTGATGAGCGTCAGGACTTCCTTGAAATACTTTTGCGCTTCTTCCGGTTGCTCGTTATGGAGGAAATTCTGGGCTATATATTTGCAGTTGGTTGTGTAAGCCAGGCGTAGTTCCTCCGGATCGGATCTCTTCGGTTTCTTTTCCTGTTTCAGGAGCCGAATCCAGATTTCATTGGCTGCTTCGTACCTAGCCATTTTTTGATACAATAGCGCCGTATTATGTAATACGGCGGGGGTCTTGTTATTAATTTCCAGGAAATAGGCCAGGGCATTTTCCAATCGATTCTTTTCAATCTCCTTTAAGCCCAGGTTAAAGAAGAGCTCATCCCGGAGTGAATCCAGGGCGCCGGACTGGATCCCCCTTTCTCGCAGGAGCTTGTCCAGGTAAGCAATCTCATCATAATTCTTTTCTCGAAAAAGAGTGCGGAGGTGGATATCGATTAATTCAGGAAAAGGACTCT
>CAZERV010000072.1:12702-16437 GCA_964514815.1 uncultured Spirochaetaceae bacterium
TTTTCTCGAAAAAGAGTGCGGAGGTGGATATCGATTAATTCAGGAAAAGGACTCTTTTTGATAAGATTCCTGACTTTTACTTTCCTTCTTTTATAGATCGCCGAAAGGAGCAGAAGGTAGGCAGCCAGGGAATCAAACCCGGTTTTCTTTTGCAGAAGCTTAAGCTGTGGCTCCGGATCGCTCGCGGCGGAAAAAATAAGAAATGCCTGGCCTATATTTTTAAGCGCATTATTGGCAGTCTCGATCTCCGCTGCGTTTTTAGCGTTTGCCAGGCTTTTCCAGAAGCGTATGAGCTGGGACCTTTCAATTGTCAGGTCGCCCGGAAGTTTCCGGGGTAAAGGACGGTTCTGCTCTATAAAATAGGAAAGGACCGACTGGTGGAAATCATCTTTTAACTCTTTCCAGAGATTCATGCTGGCAGATAATTGTTCCTGCTTTGCCAGGCAAACAGCCTTACAAAAGAGATAACGGCTGATGTTGTCCGGGTCCCTGGCTATGGCCTCTTCCAGGTAGTTTAAAGAGCGCTCGAGGTCGCCTTCCCGAAAATAAGAGGACGCACAGCGAAAAAGGAGCTCACCCTCAATTACCGGGCTCCGTTTCCTGCCCGTCTTATTGGTCCAGGTGCGGTAACAGGAGAGGGACTGGAGCCATTCACCAGCTTTCCATAAGGACTTGAAACTTTGCCAAATTTGCGCCGGCGCCTGTTTAAGCTCCGGCCGGAATGACTGTTTTCGTTTTTTAGACCGTTTTTTAGATTTTTTGGCCATAAGGACATTTTAACTTATCCTTGAAGCCGCCGTTTAGTCAATTTATTTAACCGGTTTATTCAATTAAATCCGGGCTTATAACAATCAACTCACCGCTATCGGTTCCCACTATCAGGTTACCGCCTTCGAATCTCGGCCGGGTTGTTACTTTCCGGCCGACATCCACTTCCTTAAGAATTCTTCCCCCGATATCGGATACGAGAAGCAGATTGGCCGCCATGCCGAAATAGAGGCGTCCCTGGTCTTCCCGGTAGAGCGGTGGCGAAGAAACGTTCTTTATAGGGCGAAAGAGATCGTCGCCTTCGAGTAAAGAATAGCCGTAGAGAGTCTCTTCGGATACGGCAAAAACCCCGTGCTTTCCCACCTCCAGGTCCTGGAAGATTCCCCTTTCCTTTATACTTCGGAGAGTTCTTTCCCACAGGACCCGCTTTTCCGCTAAATCCACACAGACAACCCGCCCCTTCCTGTCTGCGAAATAGGCCCGGTCATTATAGATGGAAACGGTAATGGCGACCGGCTGAATAGCGCCGGTTTTGATTCGATCTTCAACTTTTTCCGTTTCGGCGTTGATTATACAGAGCTCACCCTGCTGGTTTACAATCAGGATTTTACTGTTATAAACACCGGGAGTCATTCGAGAGCCTTCCGGCACCATTATTTCCTTTCTGGTTTCGCCGGTGTAGAGATTGATCAATCGGATCGATCTGTTGGTCGGAAACAAGGCAGTCTGCCCGAAGGAAACCACTCGCCGGCCGAACATGTGGCTGTAATCCTTCTCCAGGTCCATCCGGGTAATCACGTTCCCGGTCGAGGCGTTCACGATCACAAACTCATTGGCGCCGGAAAGGTAAAGATTATCGCCAATGAGGATAGGAGAAGAGTTCACATTAGGAGTGTTTTTGGTGCTTACGGACCAGAGAGTTCTTCCCTGTTTATTAAGGACGTATAGAACACCGGAGTTGTCCGCCACATACCTTCTTTCCGGTGTTACCAGGATATTGCCGGTAAGGGCTGCTTTGGATACCCGGAACTTGCTGATGGCCTGTGCCGCTTTAAGGGCCTGTCCTGCCTTGAAGATTTGTTCTGGTTTCGTTACCTGTGCCCCACCGGGTACCGGCTCACCCCGCAGGACCACCACGTAAGGAGCCGCCTGAGCTTTCGAAACATCGATAATCACAATTTGCGTTTTGTAACCCTCGCTCCTGACCTGAAAGCTAAGAGTCCGGCTCAGCGGATACGTAGCGGAGAACGAGCCCGTGCCGACTACGCGGCCGTCCAGAACGATCTCCGCATCCATGGGACTGGTGCGCAGAGCAATCTGCCGCTTCATTTCTTCCAATACGACTTCGTAGGGACGCCCGGTTGCGTTGGCCACCTCGATAGTCAGCGTCCTTTCCACGTAGCCTTCCTCCCTGATCACAAAGGAAAGGGACTGGCTTAATGGAAACTCGCCGGAAAAAGATCCGGTACCGACCACTTCATCGTTTAAGACAATCTCCGCATCGGCGGGAGAAACGCGAATGGAAATCTTCTCTTTAGGAGGCGGCCATTTTTCCAGAGTTATCGTATATAGATTACCGGAATCTTTTTCCACCGGGATGGTCATTTCATGCTCAATATACCCTTCGCTGCGAAACGCTACCGTCAATGTCGCGCCGTGGGTAAATAACCCGGAAAACCTGCCTTTTCCGACTACCTCGCCGTTAACGTAGATCATAGCTTCCGTTGGGTTTACATTGAATGAATATTTTTCCAGCTTGATCTCTTCAGGCGCCGGTGCCGCCTCGGCGGCTGCAGCGGGGACAACAGGAATTTCCACCAACTTCATCTTATCAATGGCCTTGAGCTCAATGACGCTTTCCGGGGAGATTTCTTTTGGAGGCTCCACCGCCTGGCTGATTTTTTCAGTAGTTTCCTCCACCAGCCTGGTAAGCTCCTCTGCCTCCTCGGTGAAAACTTCCTTGCCGGCCGCTTTGGCCTCAGCAATCTTCTCCACCGCATCCTCCACTGCCTTGAAGATCTCTTCCATCTTCTTGAATGTTTCCATGCTGATCGTTATTTCCTGGTCTGCTTCTACCAGCGGGGCAGAGGCTTCGATCTCTTCTACCGCCACTAAGATTTCTTGATCTTCACCTTCAATCTTTTCCTTTATTTCATCCACGTCTACCGAGGCCGGAAGCACGGCTACCTTTCCCTCTTTTACTGCCACCTTGGTTGTCCCTTCCTCTGAGACCTGTACTCCGAACTCCGTGCCCCGGACTCCGCAGACGGCAGTATCGCTCTTAATCTGAAATTTTTCATTTCCGGACAATTTGCTGACCTTGGCCAACACCGAGCCGATGGCCAGCTTGACGCCTACCTTCGTTTCACCGGGTTTTAAAAACACATCTTTTAAATAAATTTCCGTATCGGCCTGAATGCGCAGGACTGCGGTATTGCCGAACTGTAGCTCACAGTAAGAATCCGGTCCAACCTTCAGAGCATCTTCCGCCACCAGAAAATCGCCTATTTCCACATATTCCCAATCTTCTCCCGCAGCCCTGGTAACCTCTCCGGAGAGAAAGGTAACCAGTGCCTGGTTGTAATCGGGAGCTTCAACCGGTTCCAGCTTGGACTCTTCGACCAGCGGCTCCGGCGGTTTCGGAGCCTCTTTCCGGCAGGACGATGGGAACAAAAGAAGAAGAGCCAGAAAAGGAATAAAGGCCGATCCTATAGAATATTTCATGCTTCCTCCTGAATAATGCCTGGCACAAAGTGCGTATCTATTACTATTAACGAATCACCTTAGAGTATATACTAAAATTATAGCGCAATTTGGTTATTAAAACTAATTTTAGTTGAAAATAATACAGACAAAAAAGTGTTCGTCATCCTTATCTTGTTTTTAAACAAGATTTTTGCAATATTACAATTCGTAGATGCTCGCAGGCCGAAGGTGCCCGCAGGTGTCTTCATCCCCGCAGGGGGG
>CAZERV010000073.1:0-16363 GCA_964514815.1 uncultured Spirochaetaceae bacterium
GGCACGTGGAACCCGGGTAGGGCCTGGGCGGAGCTCTGTCTTTTTCAACTCTAATTTTAAAAAATATTTGACATAATGGTAGGAAGCTAATATAATCTGTCAGGTAGAAACGCCTCGACATCTTATAATAAATTGATTGAAGGAAGGTAACTACAATGGCTGGAGAAAAAATCCGGGCTGCAGATAAGAAGTACAACCTTCATTCCTGGAGCGCCCAGGGAGCCTTGAATCCGGTCGTAGTAGAGAGAGCGGAAGGCATTTATTTCTGGGATGCGAACGGAAAGAAATATTTTGACATGTCATCTCAACTGGTAAATATGAATATCGGCCACCATAACCGGAAAGTGATCGAGGCCATTAAAGAGCAGGCGGATAGAATGCCCTACATGGGACCGGCTTTTGCCGTGGATGTCCGTTCAGAGCTGGCTCGAAAAATTATCGAAGAGATCGCCCCCGATAACATGGGCAAAGTATTTTTTACCCTCGGCGGCGCCGAGGCGAATGAAAACGCCATTAAAATCGCCAAAATGTATACCGGCCGGCACAAGATTTTCTCCCGCTACCGTTCCTACCACGGGGCCACCTACGGAGCGGCCAACTTAACGGGTGAGCCGAGAAGATTTCCCTGCGAGCCGGGAATCCCGGGTTTTATCAAATTCTTCGATCCCTATCTCTACCGGGCCGGAATCGACTTTAAGGGCGAGGAAGAAGCGAGCAGGTATTATGTCGAGAAACTGCGGGAACAGATTACCTACGAAGGACCTGAGCAGGTGGCGGCGATTTTCCTGGAAACGGTTACCGGCAGCAATGGGGTAATCATTCCGCCCAGGGGCTATCTCAAGGGTGTGAGGGAAGTTTGCGACGAGCTCGGAATCCTGATGGTCTGCGACGAAGTCATGGCCGGTTGGGGGAGGACGGGCGAATGGTTCGCCTTTATGAATTGGGATGTCAGGCCTGACCTGATCACCTTTGCCAAGGGCATCACCTGCGGCTATGTTCCGATCGGCGGCGTTATTGTCGGCAAGAAAATTGCCGACTATTTTGACGACCATGTCTTATACTGCGGACTGACTTACAGCGCCCATCTGCTGGGCTGCGCGGCCGGTATTGCCACCATTGAAGTGTATAAAGAGCTGGGACTGTTGGAGAGGGCCAAAAAGATGGGCAAGGTGTTGAAGGCGGAGCTTGAAAGGCTCAAAGCAAAACATCCTTCCCTGGGAGATGTCCGGGTAATCGGTCTGTTCGGTATGATCGAGCTGATCAAGAATACCAGGACCAGGGAAGCACTGGTCCCCTACGGGAAAGACCCGGAAAAACTGATGCCGAAGATCGTGGGCATGCTGAGAGATAAGGGATTCAATACCTACTCTCACGAAAATTGTGTTTCCGTATCCCCGCCCTTAATCATTAAAGAGGAAGAGATTAGGGAAGCACTGACCATCCTGGACGAAATCCTCGATTATGTAGACACCCTGGTGGTCGAATAATAGTTTGGAAATAAGAAAATCATTCGAAGGAGGGATTCAGCATGGCAGATCCTCAAAGATCAGCCGGATACATGGCCGGTCTCGTGGAAAGAGCGAGGAAGGCGCAGAAGGAGATCGAGTTTGCCACCCAGAAACAGGTTGACGAAATGTGCGTCCGCATTGCCTGGTCCGGGGTAAAGCCGGATTTCGCCCACAAGCTGGCTAAGTTTTGCGTGGAAGAATCGGGCATGGGCAACGAGCCGCATAAATACGGCAAGCTTATGACCAAGATCAAGGGCACTCTTCGGGATATGAAGGGAAAGCGGTCCGTCGGGGTGGTAGAGAACGACAAGGAGACGGGAATCATTAAAATCGCCAAACCGATGGGCGTTATCGGCGCCCTCATTCCCGTCACCAATGCCGAGGCGACTCCGTTTGTGAAGGCTATAAGTGCCATCAAAACGAGGAATGCCATCATCATGGCTCCTCATCCCCGTACCCAAAAAACAAATAAAATGGCCGTCGATCAGATCAGGTCGGTCTTGAAAAAGCAGAGCTGGCCCGAAGACCTGGTGATCAATCTTGAAGATGTGTCGGTGGAAAGAAGCACCGAGTTGATGGGGCAGTGCGACTTGATTCTGGCCACCGGCGGCGCCGGTATGGTTAAAGCCGCCTATTCGAGCGGGAGGCCCGCCCAGGGAGTCGGCGCCGGCAATGCGGTATGTATAGTGGATGAGACGGCAGATTTAAAGGATGCGGCTGACAAGGTCATGCGCTCCAAAATCTTCGACTACGCCACGAGCTGCTCCACCGAAAACTCAACCATCATCCAGGAAGATGTTTACGATGAAATGGTCAAAGAGCTCCAGGCGGTGGGCGGCTACCTGGTGCCGGCGAATGAGAAACCTAAGCTCCAAAAGGCACTCTGGCCGGACGGCGTTCGCCTGAACCGGGAAATTGTCGCCCAGGCTCCTGAAAGGATCGCCGGAATCGCCGGAATCGATCTTCCAGAGGGAAAGACCTTCTTCATGGTGGAAGAGACAGGCGTTGGAAAGGATTATCTCTTCTCCGGTGAAAAACTCTCCGTGGTAACCACCCTGTATAAATGGAAGACATTCGAACATGCCATTGACCTGGTCAACAGGATTACCTCCTATTCTGGTCCCGGCCATTCCTGCGGCATCCACACCACGGATGATACCCGGGTAATGGAGCTCGGCCGCAAGGTTAAGGTATCCCGGATCATGATCAGGCAGCCCCAGTGCCTGGCCAACAGCGGCGCCTGGATAAACGGCATGCCCATGTCCATGACTTTAGGCTGCGGTTCCTGGGGCGCGAACAGCGCGAGTGAAAATATCACCTGGAAACATCTGCTCAATTACACCTGGATCTCGTACCCGATTCCGAGCACCCAGCCTTCGGATGAAGAGCTGTTCGGCACCATCATGTACGAAGACTGAAGCAGGATTAACAAGACCGGCCGGCTCAGGCGGCCCGCCGTATTATTTCAGGTGATTTCTCTTATCTCGTAACCTTCCTCAGAGACACCTGAAATGGACTTTCCATCAGACTCGATTTTGTCCCAGTAGAGGCTCCTGAAGCCGAACGACATCGGAAGATTGGAGATATAGGTCCGCTTCTCGATTTTTTTAGCCGTATAGGCTCGCCGGCACTTCTTACAGGTCATCAGGACCTGAATATTTTTTTCCTGCTTCAGATTGAAATCGACAGACCCGCAGCGGCACATGAAATCTTCTAAGTCAATGACCCTTATTCCTTTTTTCCTCACAATTTGATTATCCGCGAAAAAAGACGCCGGTCAAGCCGGCGCCAACTTTTTATAAAATTTGCTTGACGGGTCTTAAAGCGATGAGATACAATCTCAATCACATATGAGCAGAATCGTCAAATGTGCCCATATCCAGGCCTCCATTCCAAAGCATGATGGGGAGCCTGACGAAATAAAAGAGGCGGCGATCCGAAAACACATCCCCCTCATCGAAGAGGCCGGGGGAAAGGGCGTTCAGATTCTCTGCCTGCAGGAGATCTTTCACGGTCCGTATTTCTGTGCCGAGCAGGATATCAAATGGTACCGAACAGCGGAAAAAGTTCCCGGGCCTATAACCGAACGTCTGACACCTCTGGCAAAAAAATACCGGATGGTTCTGCTCCTGCCCATTTATGAGATGGAGCAGGAAGGAGTCTATTATAACTGCACCGCAGTAATCGATGCGGACGGTAAGTACCTTGGTAAGATGAGAAAGATTCATATCCCCCACACCTGGCCCGGGTTCTGGGAGAAATTCTACTTCAAGCCAGGGACGCTCGGATTCCCCGTCTTCGAGACGGCCTATGCAAAAATCGGAATCTACATCTGTTACGACCGGCATTTCCCGGAGTGCGCGCGGATCCTGGCCCTGAGAGGCGCGGAGATTCTTTTCAATCCTTCCGCCACCACTACCGGTAAGTCCCAGTACCTTTGGGAGCTGGAGCAGCCCGCCCAGGCAGTGGCCAACGGCGTCTTTATCGGCGCCAATAACCGGGTGGGTACGGAGAAACCCTGGGAGTTCGGCGAATTCTACGGTTCCAGCTATTTCGTTGATCCCAGGGGGAAAATACTGGTCAGGGGCAGTGCGCATAAGGATGAGCTGGTCATAGCGGACCTCGACCTGGAACAGATCCGTGAGGTCAGGGACGGCTGGCAATTTTTCCGGGACCGGCGGCCGGAAATGTACAGCGAGATCTGCCGGCAGATTCCTTGAATTACTTTAGTGTTGTAAACTATTCCCTCTCGGAAAGAGAGGAAATAGTTTTTGTTTTTTAGGTGTCAAAAAAATTAAAATGGAGGTCTTTGTATGAGCGACCAACCAAAAGTGCAAGCCAGGGGGTGGGTCATCTACCCGATTGGCAGCAAACCGAAGATGGGTCTCGCCATCCTGCTGGGGATCCAGCACTATCTCACCATGTTTGGTGCGACAGTGCTGATTCCCTTCATCGTAGGCGGTGCAATGAAGCTGCCCCCGCAGGAGCTGGCCTTGCTCATCTCCACCATGTTTTTCGTGTCGGGGCTCACAACCCTGATCCAGCAGTCGCCTATCGGGAACAGACTGCCCATCGTGCAGGGCGGTACGTTCTCCTTCCTGGGCCCGATGTTCGCCATCGTCGGCATGGTGGCAGCGAAGAATTTGGGCTGGCAGGTCATGATCCAGCAGGTCTGTGCTGCGGTCATGTTTGCCTCGGTTTTCGAGATCGTCCTGGGGTACACCGGACTGATAGGCTACATCAAGAGAGCGATCAGCCCGATCACCATCGGACCCGTTATCGCCATGATCGGTCTGGCCCTGTACGGAATCGGCGCCCCGTGGATGGCCGGAAACTGGATCGTTTCGCTGATCACGCTGACAGCGCTGATTCTCTACTCCCAGGTCTTCTCCAGAAAGTCCAGGGTCTTCCTGCTGTTCCCGGTTATTTTGGCTATCTTGACCGGCTGGCTGGCTTCGATCATCGGTACCTTTGCCGGCTGGATCCCGGAAGGCAATGCCGCCAATGTCACCGGCAAGATGGAGCTGATTGCGGCAGCCAGATGGTTCGAGTGGAAACACGCTGTGCCCTTTAAATGGGGCTTCCCCGAGCTAAGCAGCATCACCGTGGCCGGGTCGATCGGTATGCTCGCCGGCTACATTGCCTCGATGATCGAGTCCATCGGCGACTACTACTCTGCGGCCCGTATCGCCGAGGCGCCCGTGCCTACCGAGAAGATGATCTCCAGGGGTCTCGGTGCCGAGGGCTTGGGCTGCCTGATCGCCGGTATCTTCCAGACCTGTAACGGGACTACCTCCTACTCGGAGAACATCGGCGCCATCGGTCTGACCCGCGTGGCCAGCCGCCGGGTGATCCGGGCCGGTGCCGTGGTCATGCTGATCCTGCCTTTCCTTGGCAAATTCGGCGCCACCCTGGCCACCATGCCCCAGCCCGTGATCGGGGCCATGTTCGTCGGGCTGTTCGGTCTGATCGCTGCGGTCGGACTTTCCAACCTGCAGTTCGTCAACCTGAACAACGCCCGCAACCTGTTCATCATCGGAATCTCCTTCTTCGTCGGACTGAGCTTCCCGGCTCACTTCGGCGCCAACCCGATCAATTGGACGGAGGCCGGTAGATTTGCTGAAGTCCTGGGCAACATCATCCAGACCATCCTGAACACCGGTATGGCGGTGACCGCTATTGTGGGCATCTTGCTGGACAACCTGCTGCCCGGTGCTACCCGCGAAGAGCGCGGTCTGGTTGTATGGGAAACCGAAGCTACCGATGAAGCCTGGGAAAAGGCGGAAGCGGAGTGGAAGAAGATGGCGGTCGGAGAAGAAAGGAAAATCGTTATCGAATAAAAGACCAAAAACATGGGACAGAGTTTTCTGTCCCATGTTTTTTTTCCGGGTATCATTCAAAAGATGAAAAATTCAGTAAGAAAAGCCCTCTATATTCTCTTAGCGATTTTCATGGTTCTGAGCTTTTATGCGATCTTCAACGCCGGGAATCCTGACTCTTTATTCCGGTTCATAGTCAAAGATACTTCCTATGACATCGCTATTACCGTGACGCTCTCCCTGGCGGCGGCGGTGCTGGTAATACTCTTATCTACCGGCAGGAATGAGGGCAGCTTAAGGCACCTGCTTCAGATCAATGCCGACCATATCAGGGAGCTCCGGAGAAAAGGAAAGAACGACGACTTTATTACGGATTCTTTTCTTTCCAGCCTGGGGGGGAAGAAAGGAATCATCTACTCCCTTGCTAAAAGAAGAATTTTACGCTACCTTTCCAGATTAGAATGAACGTGCTGGAAGGTTTGACAAATCCAAGCTGGCTGGTTTTCGCTCTCTTATTTCTGGGAATCCTATTTTACCTGGCATTTATCCGGCAGTTGGAATCGAGGCGGATCACCCGGAAGTTTGAGCTGAAGCGAATCATCTTATCCGGTTTCGGGGTCAATTATTTCGGCCTTGAATCCGAACCCGGCGGGCCTTTGAGAAGTTCCGGCGCCCTGGTGCTCTTAAAGGACGGGCTTTACTACCGGGCCCGTTTTGCGAAAAGGGAGCTGTTTATCCCGGGCTCCGCCATTACCTATATCGGGATCACCGATGTGCATAAAAATAAGCCCCTGCATCAGCAGGTAATAATAATCCAATTCTTGAACCAGGACGGAAAAGAGGAAAAAGCGGCCTTTCGCATTCCTCATCCGGCTCAATGGGTGGGGGCAATCAAGGCCAATCTCTTAGACAAAAAAACTCAGACCAGTCAAGGCGATTAGAGAGCGCGTCATTGCCAATCTTTAGTTAAGGGTAAAACCGAATAATCGATTTGGGGGTTTATGTGGCTAATCAGGATGCGGTTGAGAGATCTAAAGAGATGAAAGCCCGAATGTTGGAGGGCGGCGGCGCCGAGAGAATCAAGGCGCAGCATGAAAAGGGAAAGCTCACGGCCAGGGAGCGAATCGATCTCCTCCTCGATGAAGGCTCCTTTATCGAGCACCAGGCCTATATTACCGGCAGGGCAACGGATTTCGGCCTGGGAGATAAGAAATTTCCGGGTGATGGGATCGTAAGCGGAAGCGGGAAGGTAAACGGCGAGCAGGTCTTCCTGTTTTCCCAGGATTTTACCGTTTTAGGCGGGTCCCTTGGGGAGATGCATGCGGAGAGTATTGCGGAAGCGGCCCTGCTGGCCCTGAAGAACGGCACCCCGTTCATCCAGATCAATGATTCGGGGGGAGCGCGCATCCAGGAAGGCGTTCTGGCTTTACAGGGTTATGCGAAAATCTTCCGGGCAAATACCCTCGCCTCCGGGGTTATTCCCCAGTTTTCCGTTATCCTGGGCCCCTGCGCCGGGGGAGCCGTGTATTCACCGGCTATCACGGATTTTATCCTGATGGTGGACGGGGTCAGCAACATGTACATTACCGGACCGGCCGTGATCCGGTCCGTGACCGGAGAGGAGATCAGCCATGAGGCGCTGGGCGGCGCCCAGGCTCACTGCGGGACAAGCGGAGTGGCCCATTTCAGGTTCAAAACGGAGAAGGAGTGCCTGGACTTTTTAAGGAAACTCCTGAGCTACCTCCCCTCCAATAACATGGAACAGCCCCCGGTGGTCGATACCGGAGATCCGGCCGACCGGGAGACGCCCGGCATTTTTAAGATCCTTCCCGAAGATCCCAAGCGACCCTATGATATCCGGGACTTTATTGCGGAAATATTTGACCGGGAATCGTTTTTGGAAGTGCAGAAGGATTATGCCCTTAATGTGGTGGTCGGGTTTGCCAGGTTGAACGGCCGGACGGTGGGAATATTCGCCAATCAGCCCAAATTTTATGCCGCCGCCCTGGACATCAATTCTTCCGATAAGGCGGCCCGCTTCCTTCGTTTCTGCGATGCCTTTAACGTACCAATCATCACATTGGTCGACGTGCCCGGCTTTCTGCCCGGAGTGGACCAGGAGCACGGCGGAATTATCAGGCACGGCGCTAAGATTCTCTATGCCATAGCCGAAGCAACGGTGCCTAAGATTTCCCTTATCATTCGCAAGTCTTACGGTGGGGCTTACTGCGCCATGTCCTCCAAAGGCATCGGCTATGACCGGATCCTGGCCCTGCCGACCGCTGAAATCGCAGTCATGGGGGCCGAAGGAGCCGCCAATATTGTCTTCCGTAAAGACATCAAGGCAGCTCAAGATCCTCAAGCAATGCGCCGGGAAAAGATAAATGATTTTAGAGTTACGGTGATGAATCCGTTTATTGCCGCAGGATTTGGGTACGTCGATGATGTGATCGACCCTAAATATACCAGGATTGAGATGATCCGCTCCCTGGAAATGAACATCAGGAAGAAAGAAGACCGGCCCTCCAAAAAACACGGCAATATACCTCTTTAAATCTTAAACAGGCAGGTAATAAGATGAACATTGAATCCTTTCAGTACAGTCTCTTCGCTACCGTGCTCGGAATGCTGGTAGTTTTTATCTTCCTGGGTCTCTTAATTTTTTTAATGATCTCTTTGAAAACGATCTTTAAAGAGGGAATTAAAGGCGGCAAGCGGCAGGAAAAAGAGTCTCCCGAAAGACCGGACTGGCTTTTTGCCGCAGTCTCGGCCTACCTGGCCAGCGAAGAAGAAGATTCCTTTCCTTATAAAGCCAAAGCCTGGAAAGCGGATAAAACCGATCGGTATGACCCCTGGATTGTAGGTGGTAGGTTTCTCAAGAGAGGAATTGGAGATTAAAAAATGAAAAAGAGAATACGGTTTCAATTTGAAAACAAGACCTACACCGTGGAGGTGGAAAAACACGGAAACGAGATAACCTTTGATAAGGATGGGGAGATATACCGGGTAACGCTCCTGCCGGAGGAAGAACCCGAAGCCGGGAGGCAGCCTGAAGCAGCAACCCGGCCTGCAAGCAAACCGAAACAAACACAGAGCCTTGCTCCCGCCCCGCGGCCAGGAACCGCATCCCCGCAGCCGGAAGCTCCCTCCTTCCAGGGACCGGCCGGCCCGGGAGCTCTCCTGGCCCCGATGACCGGGGTGATCAAAGATTTGAAGGTCTCAGACGGCCAGAGAGTAGAAAAAGGGCAGGTGGTTATGGTCATGGAGGCGATGAAGATGGATATCGACGTGCCGGCGCCGGAATCCGGGACAGTAGCGGAGATCTCCGTGCGCCAGGGAGACAATGTTAAGACCAACCAAAAGCTGATGAGCATACGGTAGGGGGACAGGATATGGATGTCTGGAAGTTGGTGCTGGATTTTCTCAATACTACCGGGTTTTCTGCCCTCGTCTGGCAAAACCTGCTCATGATTCTTATCGGGGGGCTGTTAATATATTTGGGAATCTCCAGGCAGTACGAGCCCCTACTTCTGATCCCCATCGGATTCGGCGCCATCCTGGTAAACCTACCCCTGGCTCCTCTAATGGAGGATAACGGACTGCTTCATTACTTCTATTTCGGCATAAAATCGGGGATCTTCCCGCCGCTCATCTTTCTCGGCATCGGCGCGATGACCGACTTCGGTCCCCTGCTGGCCAAGCCGCAGACTTTTCTGCTGGGCGCGGCGGCCCAGTTCGGTATTTTCGCCACCCTGCTGGGCGCCAGGGCCCTGGGCTTCGCTTTTCCGGAAGCGGCTTCGATAGCTATTATCGGAGGCGCCGACGGGCCGACAGCCATTTACCTGACCTCCAAGCTGGCCGACCACCTTCTGGGGCCGATTGCCGTGGCAGCCTACTCTTACATGGCTCTGGTCCCCATTATCCAGCCGCCGATCATCCGCCTGCTGACCAGTAAAAGGGAAAGGGTGATCGTCATGTCGGATATCGAACCGGTCTCTAAAAAGGTCAGGATCCTATTCCCCATCCTGACCACCATTGCTTCGGCCCTGATCGTGCCCGCCTCTACGCCCCTGATCGGGATGCTGATGCTGGGAAACCTGTTCAGGGAGGCCGGCGTGGTGGAGCGTCTTTCCAAAACGGCCCAGAGTGAGCTAATCAACATCGTAACCATCTTCTTGGGAGTCGCCGTGGGGTCGCAGATGTCGGCGGACAAATTCCTGACCATAAAGACCATCATGATCATCGTTATGGGACTGGCCGCCTTCTCCGTCGGCACGGCTTCGGGAGTGCTTTTAGGAAAGCTCATGTGTTTGCTTACCGGGGGGAAGGTCAATCCGATGATCGGGGCCGCCGGGGTTTCCGCAGTCCCCATGTCCGCCCGGGTGGTACAGAGGGTCGGCCAGAAGGCGAATCCAGCCAACTTCCTGTTGATGAACGCCATGGGGCCGAATGTGGCCGGTGTCATCGGCTCGGCCATAGCCGCCGGAGTACTGCTTTCATTGGCCGGGTAAATGTTTTATTATAGAGCTCAGGAGGAAGAATAATGAAGTTTGTTACACTGGACAAATTACCCTTTCGAGATCTCAAAGAGGGGGTTCGGCAGAAGGCAGTCTGGGGTGAAAACATCATGATTTCCCACATGGAGATGGCCCCGGTTGCGGAAATACCGGACCACCATGATCCGGGAAGAGTTCATCCATCCCGCCGGCACGGAAAAGCATTATTCCCCCAGGTAAACCCGCTCATGCCTCCGCCATCTCCTCCGCCTCTTCCAGCAGGGTCTCTATCATTCTAAGGCCGTTGTCCCAGAATTGGGGGTCTTTCAGGTTCACACCCATGGGTTTTACCAGCTCTTCAGGCCAGTTTGAGCCGCCGGATTTAAGCATTTTCAGATAAAGGTCCGGAAACTCATCCCCAACCTCCCGGTAACGGGCATAGAGGGCGAGCACCAGCAGCTCGCCGAAGGCATAGGCATAGACGTAGCCCGGGGTATGAATAAAGTGGGGGATGTAGCTCCACCATATTCCGTAATCCTCTGTCAGGGTAACGCTGTCCTGGAACATGGCTTTCTGGGTGCTCATCCATAGCTCGGAGAATCTCTCCGGGCTCAATTCGCCTTTGCCCCGGCGCGTCTCATGAACGGCGTCTTCAAAGCGGTTCATGGCGGTTTGCCGAAAAACGGTGGCAAAGCTGTCTTCGATCTTCTGGACGAGCATGGAAAGGCGCACTCTGCTATCCCTCTCCCGGTCCATGATCTCATGGAAGACAAGCATCTCTCCGAAAACCGAGGCCGTTTCCGCGGTGGTCAGCGGGGCATCCGCCAAAAGTATTCCCTGTTCCCGGGAGAGCGCCTGATGCACTCCGTGGCCCAGTTCATGGGCCAGGGTCATGACGTGCCTGGGCGTGCCTTCGAAGTTCAGGAAAATGTAGGGGTGAACTGAGGGAACCGCTCCGTGGGCATAGGCCCCGCCGCGCTTTCCGGCCCGCACCGCCGCATCGATCCAGCGCTTTTCAAAAAAGAAGCTTCCGATCTCTCCCATGCGGGGATGGAAGGCTGCATAGGCGGAGAGCACAATTTTTCGGGCCTCATCCCAGGAATATTTTCGGTTTGCCGCCGGCAGGGGAGCATAGCGATCGTAATCGTAGAGCTCATCCAGGCCCAAAAGCTTTTTTTTCAGGCGGTAGTAGCGGGATACGATATTGTAGCGAGAGGTTACCGCTTTAATGAGTGCCTCTACCGTGGCGTCATCGGTCTGGTTGTCCAGGTTGCGGGCGCTTATCCAGCTTGGATAAGACCGCAGGCGGTCATCGGAATATTTATCGGCCAGGATATTGTTGAATACGGAGGTAGTGATGCGGAGAGTCGCCTTAAGACCCCGGGTAAAGCACTCCGCCGCGCTCCGGCGGATCTTTCGATCCGGCTCGTAGAGCTTGCTTAAAACGGACTGCTGGGGAAGTATTTCGCCGGCAAGCTCATAGCGCGCCGCGCTGAGGACCTCTTCAAAAAAGCGGCTCCAGGCGCTTTTTCCGGTCACTGCCTTTTCCGCCAGGATCTTTTCCTCCGGCTCCGTAAGGAGATGAGGGCTGTGCCGGCGTATATTCCGCAGCCAGTGGCGGTAGTGGGCAAGATCGGGATGGCCGATCAACTTTTCAGCTTTCTCTTCCGTCATCTTGGCAAACTCCAATTCAATGAAGAGAAGCTTCTGTTGCAGCCTGGAAGCGTATTCCGTTGCTTTCTGGAGCAGGGCGCCGCGGGCCGGGTCTTCCGTATTGGTCGACCAGTTCAGGTAGGCATAGGTGCCCGCCTTTCCGGACCGGTCCAGGATCTTTTCATAGTCCCGAAGCAGGTTGAAAAACTCAAGCGGAGCAAGGTCTGCAATTTTGCCCCGGCACTTTTCTGACAGCCGGTCCGCGGCTTGCTCCGCTTCTTCAAGATCTTTGTCCAGCCGTTCCTGGGCCGTATAAAGATCGGACAGGTCCCAGATAACCTGATCCGCCGATTTTGCCTGGTCCATGAATAGATTTATACAATATTACGCGCAGATTTCCCAGTGGTTTTTTCAATTTCTGGGAAGCTTAAGCACGAAAGTAGTACCATGCCCCGGTCCGGTTTCGGAAACGTATAACTCCCCGTTGTGCCGCTTTACTATTTGCTCGCAGGTTGAAAGCCCGAGACCCGTTCCCTTTCCGATATTTTTTGTAGTATAAAACGGATCAAAAATATGGGGCAGCACATCCCCGGGGATACCGGTTCCGGAATCCCTGACTTTTATGGCAATGCATCCGCGCAAATTCTTGGTGGAAATTTCTATCTCCCCTTTTTCCGGGATCGCGTCTATGGCATTAATTAAAAGATTCAGGATTACCTGGCCGATCTCGCTTCCATAGGCTTTGATCTGCGGCAGGTGGGTACGGGATCTTATGATCGTGATTCTGTTTTCGAGTTGTTTCCGGACAAGGGCTATCTGGAAATCTATTTCTTTATTAATATCTATTAACTGCCATTTCTCCGGTCTGTATGTTCCCTTCATGGCGGTAACAATGCTCGTTATTCTGGATATAGCTTGAAAATCTCTTTCCAGAATCTCCAATATTTTCGACCTTTCGGCAGAAGGAGGCAATTTGAAAGCATAGTGCTTTAAAACAGGAAGATCATTTTGAATGGCCGAGGCCGGATTGTTTATTTCATGGGCTATTCCGGCGGCAACCCTTCCCAGCGCCGCTGTTTTTTCCGATCGAATGAGCTCTTCTTCAAGCTTTTTCTTTTCACTTTCCGCCCTCTTCTCCACGGTTATATCGTGGCCGAAACAAACGAAACCGAAAGCCGTGTCTTTTCCATCGGCCAGGTTCCAGAAACTCAAAGATATGATTTTTCGCTGATTGTTCTTGCATTGAATTGTCGTCTCCAGGTTCTCGACACCTTCCCCCCGGTGCGCGGTGGAGATTCTGGCCAGTACTTCCCGGCGATATTTTTCATCCGGATAAAGCCATTCCCACATCTTATTATGTCCGACCACTTCCTTTCGCGAATAACCGCTTATCTCTTCTGCAGCCCGGTTCCAGATCAGAACATTATTTTCCGCATCTATGACACCCATCCAAACATTGGCGCTGTCCAGGATTCTCTCGCTGAATCGGCAGATACTCTGCATTCCTTCTTCGGTCTTCTTGCGGGCAGTGATGTCTGAGGTGATGCCGTTGAAGCCGGTCAGGCTGCCTTCCCCATTCAAGACCGGCTGGATCTTGGTTTCCAGCCATCTGATTTCTCCGTCAGGATGGAATATTCTATATTCAAAAACATTTGTTTTTCCGGAAAGCAAACTTATACCCGGGTTTGATATATTGATGAGAATCTGCCAAACACACACATCCGCTTTATAAAAACCAAGCGAGAAAACTTTGGGGCTTGTCCCCAAAGATGAATCGCCTTCTCCTTTCTGAGAAATAGGAGGGATTTTTGAAGGCTTTAAGCCCCGGAATCCCTCCAAAACCGGTAGGTCCTCATCGAGATTGTTGAAAGGAGTTTTTAAGCCGGTAGCACCGCGCCTACCCCATAGCGCTTTTAGCCGAGCTATTACTAGCCTGATAGAGCGTTGTCCCCTATCACCGACCACAGTTGCCCCAAACCTGAGGAGCATCCAGGGGTGTGTATGTAATCTCTTCCAATCAACTGCTACCATTTTCATGGTCCTCTAATCAACATGAGGCTCTTTCAAGCCTCGCCTCTTGTAGACGGGGTTGTTGACGGTTATAGGATCATAATTCGCCTGAGAGTTGTATCAGAATTTCTCCTATAATGGCATTCAAAATACCCGATTGTCAACCTCCAAAGACCTCTTCGTCTGGCTGCCATTCCACCCGCCCCATCTCCAAACAACTTTGGCATATATAAATCTCAATACAATCTACTAACCTACAGTTGTAAAATATATTGACAAATACCTAACTCCAGTTGTATAAATACAACTGGTGTAAACACCGGTGAAAAAGAGAATTCTCCTTGTAGATGATGACAAAAACCTGCGGGAAATACTGGCCAGGTACCTGAATTTCCCCGGCTGCGGACTGGATACCGCAGTTGACGGCCTGGAGGCGGTCTGCATGCTCGGCCGGAAAAGGTATGACCTGATCATTACAGACTTTGAAATGCCTAATATGAACGGGGCCGAGCTGGCCAGGTTGGTTAAGAAAGATTACCCTTTTTCTTCTATAATCGCCATCACCGGCAACGATAATCCGGATGACTTATACAAAGCCGGGATAGAAATCTGCTTCAAGAAGCCTTTCGATTACTCTGAGTTAAAGAAGACGGTCCAGAAGCTCCTCTTCGACAAAGCTTCAGAACCACAGTTTTAGTAGATATGGAAAGAGTGAAAATTACCCAGGAATTTGATAAAAAATCAGACTTCATACTTTATAAAGGCGTGGGAAATCATCCCCCTTGATATTTTCCTATATCCGATATTTTCCGTTTTGGGATTGCATTTAAAAAATAGAATAGTCTGGCATTTCGGTCATGGTCTCCATGCATCAAAAAGATTCTCTGGCCGTTATGAAGTAATTTTATGGTTTACAAAAAGCAGTAACTACACTTTTAATATGGATCCCGTTAGAGTACCGCAGAAATATCCGAATAAAAAACATTTCAAAGGTGCCAATAGAGGTCAGATTTCCGGCTATCCTTTAGGAAAAAATCCTTCCGATGTATGGGAAATTCCTAATGTAAAATCGAACCATGTTGAAAAGACAATCCATCCCTGCCAATTTCCCGTAGAGCTTATAGAAAGATTAGTTCTTTCTTTATCTGATGAAGGCGATTGGGTATTTGATCCATTCATTGGGGTTGGAACAACCGCAATCGCGTCATTAATGAATAAGCGAAAAGCCATCGGAGCAGAAATAATACCCGAATATGTAGAAATAGCTAAAGAACGAGTCCATTTGGCTGAAAAAGGCAAATTACGTGTACGGCCCATGGAACGTCCCGTATATACGCCAGGCTCCACGGTTAAAAATATTCCTCCGAAATTTGTTGATTTTAATAATACCGATAAGCAGCCTTTGCTTTTTGATGAACTGCCAAACGCAAATATGCTATGATACCGTCCCGCAGGGGGCGTCTTCGTGCCCGCAGGTCGCAGATGCCCGCAGGGTAGGGGTAAGGGGTACCGCAATGGGCTTGAAGAACAAAGTGTTGATGAATTTGAACAAAGCCTTCCGGTCCTAACCGACTGTGGAGTGCATTGAATATGCTTAGATGTTCCTGTTACGGTTGATGCCGATTGCTTCGCGATAGATCTGGATCTTAGCCGGCTTTTCACTCAATTCTCGATCAGAGGTTATGCTATTCCTTTGAATTTTTTGCGCTGAACGCGCAAAAAATATAATAAAGTCCAGCGTCCAAACCTATTTTATTGGACTTTGGCTATAAAAACTTAGGTTGCGTATGAAATCGGCGCTGGGGAGGAGGAAATTAAATCTCACATTTTTACGTCTCACATCAAGGCATACTGGAGGAAGGCATTGCCTTTCTTCAAAAACGTTCTGCCTCTGGTAACTTACTGCACAGAGTTCGAAAAGTTATAAAAACTACTTGAAATCGAGTTATGAATATATTACAATTTTAGTAAGTATTACCTTTACTGAACTGAGGACAAGTGGAAAGGAATGGGGGAAATTTAGGCTTTATAGAAAAAAGAAGGCCATAAAATGTCTTTTTTAGAAAATGTCAGATTGAGAAATAAGCTTGTGTTATTGCTTATCTTTCCTGTTTTAGGTTTGCTCTATTTCTCTGTAAATGGAGTATTGGAGAAATACAGGCTAACCGGCGAGATGAGCTCACTACAAAACTTATCCGCACTGGCAGTCAGGATAAGCGCCTTGGTGCATGAAACCCAGAAAGAGAGGGGTGCGACAGCCGGATTTTTAGGCAGCGGAGGAGCTACATTTGGCACCGAGATCAAAGGCCAGAGGGCAGAGACGGATAGAAAGATAATAGTGTTAAGAGAGTTTCTCAAAGGCTTTGATAGCAATCGG
>CAZERV010000074.1:0-5898 GCA_964514815.1 uncultured Spirochaetaceae bacterium
GTGGTTTCATCCGACCCCCTGGGTCGGGAAGAACTGTTTTGACCCGCAAATGCCCCGGTATCCAGGTACAGTTTCAGGGAAAACGGACCTGGCTCTGCAAGCGTTTTTAAGCCGAATTGGAAATGTGCTTCAGAATCAAGGCCTGGATTCAACCAGCGATCGGCCAGGCCGAATGCTAAGTCCGTGACTAAGTCCCAGGATCCGGCCTCGAGCTCCATCTCCATTTTTAAATCTAAAAGAGACCCGGGAAGATAGGTGACCTCACCGGTAAGCCCATGTCGAGGACCTGGGGGCCCCGGTTGACCGACCGGATTAATCTTTCGCTGCGGTTTGGTAATCTCAAAGATTAAGAATGGGCGGGAAACCCGCCGATAGTGGATTCTCTCGTAATTGAGCTCCGGAAGCCGAATAAAATCGGCGCGGATAAAAGGAGGCGGTAAAATATATACCGTATATTCTGCGCTCAGAGTTACATCAGGAAGACTGAGGTCGGCGGATTGGACGTTTTCTTCAGCAAAAGGCTGCAGGGAAATGAGGAGGAACAGGAGGAAGATAAGAAAAACGCTCATGACAAAATTTCGACTTTAGATTATGCTGATTTATCCTTATTTTAACAACCGGAAAATCGGGTGAAGTATATGGAGCCCACAGAGCCGCAAGTTCTGGATAATTTTATTGTTCTCGAGGGACTCGACGGGGCAGGCACTACCACTCAATTGAAGCTGATTGATCGAAAATTGGACACGCTGGCGATTCCCCACACCTGCACCAGTGAGCCCACCGACGGATTCATCGGACTGGTGCTGCGCTCTATCCTTGAAAAAAGGATAAAGGCGCAGAACAAGACCGTTGCCCTGCTCTACGCCGCAGACCGGAATGAGCATCTATGGGAGCCTGAGCGCGGCATGGCAGCCAGGCTGAAAAAGGGAGACCTGGTGATCTGCGACCGCTACCTTTTTTCCAGCCTGGCCTATCAGTCTCTATTTTGCGGTTTCGAGTATGTACTTTCCTTGAATCGGGAATTCCCCCTTCCCCGCCACCTTGTCTTCATCGATACGCCCGCAGAGCTCAGCCAGCAGCGGCTTAAGGAGAGGCGGGAAAGGGAGCTGTTTGATGATACCGAAATCCAGCCGCAGCTTCTGGCCGGTTACCGGAGAACCTTTTCCCTGTATAGCCAAACGGAGATGCGGATTCACCGCCTGGATGGGTCCCGGCCCCCGGAGGAGGTTTTTAAAGAGTTCTGGAGGATTGTGCAAACTCTGCCGATGGTAAAATAGTGAAAAAAGCCTTATTTTTCCTGCTGTTTTTGAGCCTGGCCGGCACAAATATCCAGGCTTACCGGATCCTGTATGCCGAACAGTACTACCGCCTCTTTCATCTCCACTTCTATCAGTACCCGGACGATACTATGGAAAATATCTACTACCTGGAACAGGCGCTCAAGGCCGATTTCTGCAATCCTCTCTATGCCCTGGCCCGGATAGAAAACAAGCGGGAATGGGAGCGCTATCGTTATCTGTTCAAAATGCACGTTAATTTAAGGCTGATTAGTCTCTACCTTACCCTGGGCAGTAAGTACGATAAAATGGCCGCCTACTTCTACAACGCTCCCTGGAAGGAAGACAACCTGAAGAGCCTTGAAAAAGCATCGGAAGTGTACCGGACCGCTCTTGTCTACTGGAAGGAAGCTAGAAAATGGGCTTATGAGGCCGCCAGGCTCAGGATCCATCTGGAGGAGGTTCGCTTCTGGGAGGATGAAAATTACCGGATCCTGACCGGAGAGCTGGATTACGAAGATATTATCGACTCCCACCTGCAGAGATTGGAAAACGTGCGCCGAAAATTTGCGGCCATGGATGAAAACACCTACTGAGCGTGTGAGACGCTAAAGAATAAGCATGGCATCGCCATAAGAGAAAAACCGGTACTCTTTTTTTATCGCTTCCCGATAGGCGGCAAGAATCGGCTCCCGGCCGGCAAAGGCGGAAACCAGAGCAAGCAGAGTTGACCCCGGGGTGTGGAAATTCGTCAATAGCCTGGAAACTGCCTTAAAACGGTAACCCGGATAAATGAAGAGGTCCGTTTCACCTTCCCCTGCTTGTAGTTTGTTATCCCGGCAGGCAGATTCCAAAGTCCTGACCACGGTCGTCCCTACGGCCAGGATGTCCGTGCCGTCTTTTAAAGCCCGGTTAACCTGGTCCGCCGTGGTCTGCGGAATATGGTAGGACTCTTCATGCATGGTATGGCTTTCGATATTTTCGCTCCGGATCGGTAAAAATGTCCCGGCGCCGACATGGAGAGTGATGGCGGTCACGGTAATTTCCCTTTTCTCCAGGCTCTTAAGAATTTCCTCGCTGAAATGAAGCCCTGCAGTCGGGGAAGCGGCGGATCCTATAGAACGAGCATAAATGGTCTGGTAGCGCTCCTGGTCCTCCCGATTGTCTTCCCTCCTGATGTAGGGGGGAAGCGGGATATGTCCATGCTTCTCCAGGTACGCCTCTGTGATCGAGGGAACAAACTCCAGGTATTTGAAATCTCCGGATCCGGTCCTGACTATCCCTTTTATTCCTCCCGGGAAAAGAAAGACCTTCCCGGGCTTCTGCTTCCTGGCTTTAGAGGACAGGGTCTTCCACAAACCCGGCTCCACCTCGCCTAAAAGAAGGAATTCGACCCTTCCCCCGCTGTCTCTGGCTTTCCCGAACAGCCTGGCCTTTCTGACCCTGGAATCGTTTATCACCACCAGACTCCCGGGAGAGAGGCACTCGGCCAGGTCGCCGATGACTGCATCCCTGGTCTCTCTCGATCTCCGGTCCAGGATTAGAAGTCGTGAGGTTCCTCTTTTAAGCGGGGGCCGCTGGGCAATCAGGTTCTCGGGCAGGCTAAAATAAAAGTCGCTGGTCTTCACTTCCGTTTTTCTTCGAGCCCGGAGAGCTTATGCCCAGGTGCCGGCAGGCGTATTCGGTGGCAACCCTTCCCCTGGGGGTCCGTTTCAAAAGGCCCTGCTGGATCAGATAGGGCTCGTAAACATCCTCCAGGGTATCGACGGATTCGCCTATGGAAATTGCCAGGGTCTCCGAACCGACCGGTCCGCCTTCGTACCGTTCAACGATCATCCGTAAGATCTGCCTGTCCAGCTTGTCCAGTCCCAGCGAATCTATCGAAAGAGATTCAAATCCCCTGTGGATGATCCGGGCATCAATCAACCCGTCTCCCCATACCTGGGCGAAGTCTCTCATCCGGCGAAGAAGCCGGTTTGCCACCCTGGGGGTCCCCCTGGAGCAGTGGGCCAATGTCTGGGCAGCCTCCTCTTCCAGCTTTATTTTCAATATTCTAGCCGAGCGGTAGATAATTTCCTTGATATCTTCTTCAGTATAGAAATCCAGCCTGACTGTAATTCCGAATCTCGAATACATCGGGCCCGAGACGAGGCCGGTTTTGGTGGTGGCACCAGCAAGAGTGAAGGGAGAAAGCGGGATCTTGATTGTTCGGGCGCCTGGGCCCTGGCCCATAACCACATCGATCTCATAATCCTCCATCGCCGTGTAGAGCATTTCTTCGATAACCGGCTTCAAACGATGAATCTCGTCGATAAAAAAAACATTATTTTCTCCGATGGTCGATAATATGGCAACCAGGTCTCCGGGCCGTTCCAGGGCGGGAGCCGAGGTGGCCCTGAATTGCACGCCCATCTCATTGGCAATTATCCCGGCCAGGGTGGTTTTACCCAACCCGGGGGGTCCTGAGAAAAATACGTGATCCAGGCTTTCCCCCCTCTGCCTGGCAGCCTGAATAAACACGCTTAAGTTTTGTTTGATCTGCTTCTGCCCCAGGAATTCTTTCAGGTATCCAGGCCTGAGCGGGGCTTCTTCACGGTCTTCCTCGCTGTTGTAAGCTCCGGCTGTAATCCTGTTATCTTTCATGCTCTGCTTTCCCGGCTGCTGGCCAGGGCGATCGCTTTTTTAAACAACTCCCGCTCGAGGTCTTCCTTGGAAAGAGTTGAGTCTCTGAACTCCTTTAAAGACGATTTTACCGCATTGGCAGCCACCCGCCGGTCAAAACCCATCCCGGCCAGTGCCTCAATGAGCTCTTCGCCGACGGAAGCAGTTTTGGGAAGCGAAACAGTCAGCTTCCCTTTGAGCTTGAGCAAAATCTTCTGGGCGGTTTTTCTTCCCAGGCCGGGCAGTGAGGCGAGAGTCTCCAGATCCTCGGCCTCCAGAGCCTCTACCAGACTATTAAACTCGATTCCGGAGAGGATCTTCAGCGCCTGTCTGGGGCCGATGCCTTGAACCCTGAGCAGGTCCAAAAAAATATCCCGCTCATCTAAAGTGGCGAATCCATAGAGCCTGAGCTGGTCTTCCCGGTGATGAAGATAAACAAAAGCCCTGGCTTTTTCTCCTTCCTCCGGGAAAAGGCTTGAGGAAATTCGGGAAGTGGAGATCTCCCATTCCAGGCCTCCGGTCTGGAGAAAGATTCTCAGCTCATCTTTATAGGTAACCTCGCCGCTTATGCTGTTAAACATTCCTAAGCTCGTGGAATCCAAGACGTTCGCGCACGGCGGAAAAGCTGGCCTGGCAGATCGCGGCAGCCAGGGCGTCCGCGGCATGGTCCGGTTCGGGAACGGTCTTCATATTGAATAGAATCTTCAACATCTCCTGAACCTGCCGTTTTTCGGCCTTTCCATGACCGACAACCGCCTGTTTCAGCTCCAGAGGAGTGTAGGTGCCGAAAGGAATTCCGGCCCGGGCCAGGGTCAACAGAATAACACCACTGGCCTGAGCCACAGGAATGGCGCTCTTGCTGTTTTTATAAAAATACAGGCTCTCTATTCCGGCTTCAACCGGAATGTATGTTTCGATCAACTTTTGGATTTCCTCTTGGATTTGCATGAGCCGCAGGCCGATTCCGTTCTTAGCCTGCGTCTTAATGACCCCGTGGCTGATATGGTGGTAACGGAATCCTTCCACCATTATCACACCGTAGCCGGTAAAGGCCAGTCCGGGATCGATACCCAGAATACGCTTACCCATAAATTACCGACATCCCATGGTTCTCCGCACGGGATCTTCATTCCTCCAATTTGAACCCGGCAGGAATTTCCAGATTCGTAGCCACACCCTGAACGTCGTCGTTATCTTCAAGATTCTCTATCAACTTCAAAACCTGCCTGGTCTTATCTTCGTCCAGGGCGACCTGGACATCGGCAATCATCGAGATTTCCGCCATGGTATGCCCGAAATTTTCTTTTTCAAGGGCATTCAGAATGTTTTCGAATTCTTCAGGGGTGGTCAATACCTCAATACTATCGCCGGTGTCAGTCACATCTTCGGCGCCGGCTTCCAGAGCAACGGCAAGTATCTCATCTTCTGAATATTTAGATGAGTCATAAGCGATAAGGCCTTTTCTTTTAAACAGGTAGGAAACACAGCCTGTTTCACCTAAATTGCCGCCGCCCCGGGAAAGGAGGCGCCTTACTTCCGCGGCAGTCCTGTTTCTATTATCCGTAAGAATTTCAATGAGGAGCGCAACGCCGCCGGGTCCGTAAGCCTCATAAGTCATCTCGGTGTATTCGGTACCCCCAAGCTCCCCGGTGCCCTTTTTAATGGCCCGGTCTATATTTTCTTTGGGCATATTGGCGATTTTTGCCTTTAAAATAGCATTACGCAGGCGAGGATTGGCTTCCGGGTCTCCCCCTTCCATTCTGGCGGCAATACTGATTTCCCTGATGATCTTTGTGAATACTTTGCCCCGCTTCGCATCTACAGCGCCTTTTTTATGTTTTATCGATGCCCACTTGCTGTGGCCTGACATACGCTCTTCTCCTTGCTGCCACCTTAGCATAACCCTAAATCCGGTGTCAAGATTGCCCACTGCCGGGTGGTTTCATCCAGCAGAGCTGGG
>CAZERV010000074.1:5998-10095 GCA_964514815.1 uncultured Spirochaetaceae bacterium
GGGTGGTTTCATCCAGCAGAGCTGGGGCAAGGAATCCAATTAACCGGGATCGAGCCGGCCGGCAGCTTATCCAGGTATTCCTGCACTTCAATTAAGAGGGTATTTAAGATGAACCGTCCCTGGTTATTAAGCGCATAGGCATTGCGGCTCGCCTCGATGTCCGTCGTCTTTCGACGGGCATCGTCCATGGAGTTTGCGACATAGGTCAATCCTTTTCTCTCCCAATTTGCCCAGACTTCCGGGATAATCTCCGGCAACGATCTGCCGAAGCGAGATAAAAACCTGTCTCCCGCTAGCCCCCGGCGCAGGCGAAGTCCCATCATCAGGTTTTCAAAAAGGAAGTCCTTATTCTCGATTCTTTCGATCCTAATCCCCCAGAGATTCTTTTCTCCGGCTAAAAAATTCTCTATTCTTTCAGTATTGTACAGTCTTAAAACATCCCCTCCACCTCCCCCTCCCCCCCTGCGGGGATGAAGACACCCCCTCCGGGGACGAAGACGCCTGCCGGGCAGAGTAGAGACTGCTCCGGGACCGACTCCCAAATACGGTTCCATTTCCCAATACCTCAGGTTATGAAGGCATTCATGGCCGGGCACGGAAAAATTTGAAATCTCATAATTCAGGTAGCCGCATGATTCCAGAAAGTCGAATCCTGCCAGCCACAATTCATCCTGGCTGTCGATGTCTATTTTTCCCGACCCACCCGACCCAGGGGGTCGGATGAAACCACTTTCCATATTTGTGCCGGCAGGAGGAGTCAGGGCATACAGAGAAAGATGACCGGGTCTATGCTCAAGCACCTGGCGAATATCATCTTTCAGATCTTTCAATGTTTGCCCGACCTTACCAATGGTCGGACCAGGCCCGACTAAACCGCTAGTCGGGCTCAGCCCCGACAGGCCGACCAGCAGATCCACATTAACCTTCCCAGCCCAGGACTGCGAAACCGTGTCCAGGGCAACTTGATTGTCCCTGACGTTTCCGGGCCTTCCGAGTGAAAGCATCAGCTTGTCCTGCAGGGTCTGAATCCCGAGGCTGAGACGGGAGACGCCGTATTCCTTACAAATAATCAGGAACTCCTGCCGCAGACTTTCGGGATTGGCTTCAATGGTCCACTCCCGGGGCTCAGAAGACAACTCTCTAAGTCTCCGCAGGAGGAAAGAAAGGCTCTCTTTTCCGAGCAAGCTGGGAGTGCCTCCACCGATATAGATCGTTTCTATCGAGATATTCCCTAATCGCTTTAAAAAAAATTCAGCTTCGCAAACAGTTTCCTTTATAACCCTGTGCATTAATTCGGAAGTGCAATCAGAAACGGAATAAAAATCACAGTAAGGGCATTTGCTGCGGCAAAAAGGAATATGAACATATAGAGATATTGAGTAAGGTCTTTCCAGAAACTTCAGTTCAGAGTCTGCCACTGTGGTCAATGGGCCAGTATCTCATGAAGACTTTTCCCATAATACGGTCGGCATTGAGAGGCCCCCAGGAGCGCGAATCGTTGGAACGGGTGCGATAATCTCCCAGGATGAAGTATTCATCTTCTTTAAGGGTCACGGCTTCCAGATTGCCCGATAATGGATACTCTTTCTTCCAGTTTTCCGGATTGGAATCGATTTTGAGCTTATAGAACCGGGGGATGAGTTCGTGTTCAGCCAAAAAATCTTTCTTTCCCTCAGGTCTTATGTAAACGGTAAAGCTCGTCATCTTCACGGTATCGCCGGGAAGTCCGATGATTCGCTTGACCATGTACCTGGGGACTTTTATTCCGCTCGGATCACGAACGATACCTCCTTTTTGCAGGGACAGGAACCTGATTAGCGGCTCGAAAATTGAAGCGGCAAAGGAAGGCTGCATGAAAGAAGGAAAGTTAATCACCACAAGATCGCCGCGTTCAGGTATTCTGATTCCCGGTAGTCTTTTGAAGGCATTAGAGAGTTTTGCGCCGTATATGAGTGGAGAGACAAATATGCGCTCCTTTTCCGTCAGAGTCGGCTGCATGGAAACCGACTCGACCTCAAAAGATTTTAAAAAAAGGTTTACGGTAATCGTATAGAGAAGAAAGGTAATCAGCACTAGCTTCAGTAATGGGAAAAGCAGCCCTCTGGTGAGACGAACTCCAAAACTGGTGCTGTATTTCTCAAAGGTCTGGTACATTCTTAGCGGATGCCCCCGAAACGGGTCAGAGGCCAGTACTTAAAAAGCGCTTTTCCCAATACTTTTTCCAATTTAACGGGGCCGAAATAACGGGCATCCCTGGAATCGTCCCTGTTATCACCCATCGGGAAAACCCTTCCGGGCGGGATGTACCTTCCTCGCTCAAGGATGCGCCATTGTTCCTTGAAGATAGTGTTGTATGGCCTCAAGGTATATAAGGTTTTATAACGAAAACTCTCGATAAAAGCGCCATCCACCAGCTCAGTCTGCGACCAGGTTACATTCCGGCCGGCAACGGAATCGGTATTCTTTCTAATATAGAAATAGCGATCAAACGCCGTTTTATATTCATTATCTATAGGTAAATTCGAATCGAGCAAAGCGAGACCTATCCCGGCTTTGCTGAAGTGCTCATATTCATCGGGCGAGAAAAGTCTGCGGATGGGATACTTCAGGTTTAACCGCTCCTGCATCTTCTTTTCTGAAATCCACTGATTCTCTCCGGGCGGCATTATCTCCACTTCACCCTTATTCATTCTGATCCGGTCACCCGGCATCCCGATGACCCGTTTAATCAAAAAATGGTGTTTCGGGCGGCCGTACTCGTCCCGGTCAATATCCACCAGAGAGAGGGTCAGCATATACACGATTCTCTGCATGGTGTCCATAAAGGGACCAATGGGTATATAGTCGGGATTCTCAAAGATAATTACCTCTCCCCGCCTCGCTTCGCGAAAGCCTCTTATTTTCATGACCCCGGGAAGGAGCTCAGGGCCATATACGAATTTATTGACAAAGATGCGGTCTCCGATCTTCAGGGTCGGCACCATTGATTGAGAAGGTATCTGGTAAGCCTGTAGTAGGAATTGGTTGATCAACAGGACTATGAGAACGGCGGAAAGTATCGCCTCCGTCCAATCCAGGATGGGGTTCTTTTTCTTCTGTCTTTCCTTCTTTTTAAGCTTTCGCCTTTTACGCCAGGTAAGAAAGGTTTCAGTTTTTTGTTGAACGGTCTTTTCCCATTCATTCCAGTGCATGGTTCAGTCCTGGCTGGAGACTAACATGAATGTATCCTCGTTGACAAGTAATCTGGGGAACCCTATAATCTGCCCATGCGGAAATCCAAACGGAAAACACCTCAACATGATCGATCAGAAGCAGCGGATATACTGGTAAAATTGAAACCTCTTTTTGGCATAAAGCCCGGCACCTATCTGACCGTAATTTATACCATTCTACTCCTCTTTATCATCTTTCTGGTTTTCTTTTATCCTGGTCTCAGGAACAGGGGGACCTTTGTCCGCTTCGATACCTTTCCAGGTGGCGCTGTGATACTCATTGACGGAGAGTACGGTGGCTCGACCCCCTGCGAGTTATTGGTAAAAAAGGGAAAAAGAAGAATTACCGTTGAAAAGCCTTTCTACCGAACCATCGAGATTCAAGAGTCCTTTGGCGGCAGAATATTTGCCACACTCTTTTTCCGGCCCAAAAAGACCATCAGTTTAAATCTGAACGTCCAGGACCCGGATGCCTTGATTAGTTATTCTCTCAAGGACTTTTCGGCCAATCCTGATATACCTGAGATTATGAAGGAAACGGTCCTGGCTGTATATGAAAGGCCCGAAGCGGAGGTAAAACAAAAATTGTCTGTTTTTTTAGACAATTCCAAGTATTTTATTATCAATTCATATCAATTAAAAGAATTGCTTTTCGCACACTTTATTCTTTCTTCCGATGCCAGAGTACTGTCGCCCATTTCACTTTTAGATGTTGTTCAAAATTTCATACAACTTAAAGAATTACATGACAATTTTCCGTTTTGGCTGATCCTTGTGCTTCCGGAAATGTCAGCCTCACAGGCGGCGGATACCGACTGGTTTCTTCGTTTCCTGGACCGATATAAGTCTGTTTTTGAAAATCGGTTTGTATTTCCGACCCAACCA
>CAZERV010000074.1:10195-16051 GCA_964514815.1 uncultured Spirochaetaceae bacterium
CCCAACCAGAACAACGGTCTGCCTTCGGCCTATCTCGATCCGAGATTGCCGGATTTAGTTTCAGGCAGATTCCTGCAGGCGTTTTGATCCAGGGAAGCCTCGCTTCCGGAAGCAATCCGACCATACTAATGCCCCATCCTGTTTTACTCCGGTCATTCCTGATAACAGAAACAGAGATTTCCAAAAAACAATTTCAATCATTTCTTAATGAGGTCCCGCAATGGCAAAAAACAAATCTAAATAAACTTCTGGCCGCCGGCCTGGTCTCTGAAAATTACCTGAAAGACTGGCAGGACAACAAATATTCGGCCGGAGAAGGGGATTATCCGGCCACGAATCTGTCTTATTATGCCGCCGAAGCCTTCTCCCGCTGGTTTTCCGGGAAGATTTCTCTTCCCGGCTACTCCGCCAGACTACCCTTTGAAGCGGAATGGGAATGGGCGGCCCGTGGCGGTCTGGTTGGTAAACCCTACCCTACCGGCGGCGATATTGGGAATGCCACATTTTTTAAAAATGGCATCCTGGGACCGGATAGGATCGGACATTCCGAGCCCAACGGATACGGGCTCCGGGATATGTCCGGTAATGTCTGGGAATGGGTCGACGACTGGCATTTTCCTGTAAAATATCTTTTTTCTTCCTGGACGGCATCTAAAAATGATATTTATGTTGAACAGTCAATCCCTGTTGGCGCGGAAAAAGTCGTGCGCGGCGGGTCCTGGACGAATGAAAAGGAGCTGGTCACACTCGCTGTTCGTGGCTCACAGCCTCCTGACTGGTGCACGCCTTACCTGGGTTTTCGCGTTGTTCTTTCGAGGTTTTAAAATACTCGCCGGTATTTCAAATGATCGTTTACATTT
The DNA here is from genome assembly GCA_964514815.1 of uncultured Spirochaetaceae bacterium. Lineage (GTDB taxonomy): Bacteria > Spirochaetota > Spirochaetia > SZUA-6 > DRHE01 > CAZERV01. Next base: position 11,056 of record CAZERV010000074.1, read on the forward strand.
AGAGGCACCGGTATGAAAAAAAAAGGCATCAGTACCCTGGCCGTTAACAAGCGGGCCAGGTTTAACTATACTATACTGGAGACTCTCGAATGTGGTTTTGAGCTGAAAGGAACGGAAGTAAAATCCATCAAAGACGGAAAGTTCTCTTTCAGTGACTCCTATGCCAAAATTGAAAATCATGAGCTCTGGCTGATCAGTCTGCACATTACCTCCTACATGTTTGGCGGAGTGTTTAATCACGATCCTGACCGGCGGAGAAAACTGCTGGTCCATAAACAGGAACTGAAACGGCTCAAGAGAAAAGTCGATGAAAAGGGCTTGACTCTGGTTCCCACTAGGTTTTATCTTAAAGATGGTCTGGTAAAAGTTGAGCTCGGTATCTGCCGGGGTAAGAAACTGGTAGATAAAAGATATGAGATAAAGAAACGTGATTTAAAGCGGGAAACAGACCGCTTTCTGAGGGATAAATTCTAAAGATTTAAGGGGGGTGCACCGGATTCGACTGAGGTAGATCGAGAGGAAGATTGCAGGTGGAGCGCCAATCTCCTAAAAGTGGCAAAACAATTTAACTGCCGATAACGCAGATTTAGCACTGGCTGCTTAATTAAAGCGGCTGCGGGTACCCGGAGTGCTGCTCCGAACGCCGGAGTGCTTGTGAGAAATCGGGACTTACCTTTCTGGAGGGCTGCATTCAGGGAGGGAAACTAAAGACAGTCTGCGGCAAATGGCGGTAGGCCGGCTTACCAACCATTTGCCGAGATACTTAAAAGACGGCTATACCTGTAGATGTCTTCCAATCGCACTTCAGGACGCGGGTTCGATTCCCGCCACCTCCAAAAGATAAGTGTTTGTGGAGTAAAGAAATAGGGAGTATCAAAAACGGCCTGTAGCCGGCAAAGTAACCAATTTGGGAGGAAGACATGCCACGCTACAGACAACCTTTCAGCTTATTTTCACGTAAGACAAAATTCGGGAAGAAAATTTGGTACTACCGGACCTACGATGAGTACGGCCAGCGCACAAACGGTATCTCTACCGGGTGCGAATCAATAACACGTGTTCATCAATACTGCATGAAGCTGTACCGGGACGACCTGCTCGTTCCTTCCGCTGATCCGTTCTTCCGCATTTTCGCCGAAAACTGGTGGATATGGGATATATGCCCCTATGTCAAAAAAAAGGCACATAATGAAAAAATTTCGCAACGTTATGCATATGACCAGCGCCGGATTCTCGAAGACCATCTGCTCCCGCATTTTGGGAAATACCATCTATCAAGCATTACGCCTATGCTGATCGAGAAATTCATTTACGTGAGGCTCATCGAGAATAAAAAATTATCTCCGAAACGTGCGAATAACATTGTCGCCACATTACGTTCCATGTTGAACGAGGCTCGTCGACATGGAATGTTACGGGCCGATCCCTTTGCTATGGTCGAGTTGCCGAAAAGCTCTGAATACAGACGCAAGCTCCTTACCCTCGAGAAGGTCCGGGACCTGTTTACCGTGGCGAATATCGCCACAGCTTGGAATGGACACTATTTGTATCGAGTTATCAACATGGTGGCTGCCTCGACGGGGATGCGGCAGGGAGAAATCCTGGCTGTGCGGGATGAGGATGTCCGGAACGGATACATTCATGTTGCTCACAGCTGGAGCTTGCGATATGGCCTCGGCCCTACCAAAAACAAAGCAAAGCGCGACGTCCCCGTGCCCAGAATAGTCATGGAGGCTATTAAGCCTTTCCGAGGGACCGGCGGATTCGTGTTCTCGATCGATCGGGGACGTAGGCCAGCTACAGGGAATCGCGCTACCGAGGCCCTATACGCTGCCCTGGAAGCAATCGGGATCCCGAGAAATGAGCAGAAACAACGCAATATTACCTTTCATGCCTGGAGAGCGTGGTTCAATACGATAGTACAGCAACGGCACGTACCGGCTCCTCTCATCCGGGCGGTCGTGGGCCATAAGACCCCTGAAATGACCGATCTTTATTCGCATTTTTCCCTCGAGCATTTCGCACCAATCGTGAAAGCTCAGGAGGAATTGTTTCACGGCGTGGCCGCGGTGCAGGGAGAGATATTCACCGATGAAGTATAATGATTTTTGGGAAGCCAACGGTGAAGCTTCAAGAACTCACCGTTATTTATTGTATTCAAAAGAAGGGCCAGAAATTCTCGAATGGACAGAAAACCTGGAACCGCTTGTGAAGATAGGCAAGAAAATGCGCAATAACATGAAAAAAGTGCATGAGAGAAAATATGGAACGCTTGAGGAAAAACGAAAAGAGCGGGCAGAATATCAACATTACCTCGATGCTGCGTTTGAGAGGTTTCCGAACGAAAGCTTTTCTGAGCATGTGAAATGTGCTGCGGATCATTTCGATAAAAGCGCAAAAACTATCATGCGGTACACTACAAATCCCAGATCCTCCAAAAAATCCTAAGAATTTTAATTTTTTTCCTCAATAATCCCGGACACTAATTCTTCTGTCCATTTCTACTTGTGATATCTTGTTTCACAGGAGGACCAAATGGACTTACTCGACTACAAGGAAGCCGCGCAAATATTACGAATTGCGCCGGCAACGCTCAGGAAAAAAGTAATGTTTGGCGTTGTACCGGTCGTAAAATTGTATGGAAAAAATGGAAAGGTACTTTTTCTGAGGCAGGATCTTGAAAAATTTATAAATGAACACCGCGTCGAACCGGTGATCGATTAACTTCAGAAGGAACATCGTAATGAGCGCAAAAATCGAGCTCGCCCTGCGCTTCGCGGCCCGAGGATGGAAACTCTTCCCACAGCGGAACAAGCGTCCGCTTATTAAAAACTGGCCTAATCAAGCAACGGACGATCCTGAGCAGATCCGAGCCTGGGCGAAACAATTTCCCAAGGCCAACTTCGCGGTAGCTTGCGGTAAACGGTCCGGGATGATCGGCCTCGATATCGATGTGAAAAACGGGGGCCATGGAAAAGGCTCATTTATTCTTCTACAACGCGAACACGGAAAGGTAGAGACCATGACCACCAGGACCCCATCCGGGGGCGGGCATCTTTATTTTAAATACCCGGATGGTGTTGACCGCGTTCCTAATCTTCCTGAAATAGACGGTTTTCCGGGAATCGAGGTCAAGGGCGACGGGGGAGCCATGACTTTGCCGGGGTCGCTTTATAGCAACGGGGCGGAATATGTGCTCACTCAAGATGGCGAACCGGCAGATTGCCCAGGATGGCTGCTCAAATTATTACAGAACGCCAAGAACAACAGGAAATCTGGGTCTGTCAGCATAGGAACAATCCCTGAGGGCAGGCGGAACGTACATCTTGCTAGTTTGGCGGGCTCTTTGCGTCGGCAGGGAGCATCGGCCGAGACAATCGTAATCGCCCTAAATACGGAGAACGAAACACATTGCTCGCCACCGTTGCCGGCAGTCGAGGTAATGGGGATCGTTGAATCGATTTCGCGATACCAAGCGGCTAATCCGGTCGAACCCGTCAAAGATTACGGGCACGCTGCGGTATTGGCCGAACGATTTCTCGGTCTTTATCGATGGGCTCCACATCGGGGGTCGTGGATGGAATGGATCGGCTCGGTTTGGAAACCGACGGAAGATGAACGCCTGGCGAAAATCGCGGCGGACACGCTGAGGAGTTTTTATTCAGAACAACTCTCCGCCGCCAAAGATAAACCTACGATCGGCCGGTTGCTGGCCCTGATTCGAGAAACTTGCGTGTATGTACGCATAATCGGCGCGCTGTCCTTTTTGAAAGGTTTCGACTCAATATTAACTCGATTTGAACGCTGGGACACCGAGGCGCGGATGCTGAACTGCGGGACCGGCACGATTGACCAACATGATGGAGGAAAAAATGAGATTTTTACCGCACAATCCTGATGATCTGATAACAAAAATCGCACCGGTAAATTATGACCCGCAGGCCGAAGGGCCGACCTGGCAAGCGCATCTTGCGCGTTTCCTGCCGAATGAAAATATTCGCCGGCAGGTGCAGCGCGACTTGGGCGTGGCGACCGTGGGGACAACGTTGGAGGAAATGCTTCCGGTATGGTACGGCACAGGGGCCAACGGCAAAACCACGACGGCGCGAGTGATTCGTCGAGTGCTCGGCGATTATGCTGGAGAAGCCGCTCCTGGGCTACTACTCCAGACAAAATACGAGCGCCACCCGACCGAGTTAGCGGACCTGGCCGGCAAACGAGTTATATTTTCCTCCGATGTCGGCCAAGGCCGACGATTGGATGAAGAGACGGTGAAAAGGTTGACTGGCGGCGATATGAAGAAGGGGCGGTTCATGCGTCAGGATTTTTTCGAATTTCCGCAGACCTTCACGATCTTTTTAATCGTAAATCATCATCCCGTCATTACAGGCACCGACCATGCGATCTGGCGGCGAGTCAGGCTTATTCCTTGGACAGTGCAAATCTCGGAAACCGAACGTCTGCCGCAGGAGGAGGTAGTAGAACGACTTACCGCGGAGGGCCCGGCCATACTGAATTGGTCACTTAGCGGCCTGTGCGATTGGCAAGGAGATCGGCACTGGATTGCGCCGGAGGTGCGGGCCGCAACGACCGCCTATCGTGCGGAACAGGATCGGATCGGGGCCTTCCTGGTGGACGCTTGCGAGCAAGCGCCGCATTACACCATAGCTGTTGCGACGCTGTACGACACTTACACTGCGTGGTGTTCCGAGATTGGCGAAGACCCGCTTGGAAAGACCGCATTCGGGAAACGCCTGAGAGAGCGAGGGAAGAGTACGAAGCGCGGCGGCCATGATATGATAACAAACTGGCTAGGTATCCGACTAAAACGGTAATGCAACGTGATGCAACGTGTCCTACTATATACCCATAAGAAAACTAGCGAGCTCTAGACAAACAAGGGAAACGACGTTGCAAGACGTTGCAAAACGTTGCAAGTCACTACCGAGAAAGGAAATAGTGAGATACCGTTGCGCTAAGTTGATTGAGCAAAAAT
>CAZERV010000075.1:0-15706 GCA_964514815.1 uncultured Spirochaetaceae bacterium
TGGCGGTAAGCTCACCAGGGGTATCCCTGATCATTACGGCCAACATGTCGGCAATCGAGGTGACGATATTGATGAACCGGTCCCGGTTGTCAATGCCGACGCTTACCTGTTTCAATATTTCCCCATCCGGGTTCACCAGACCGACCTTCGCCGCGGTTCCCCCTAAATCAATTCCTGCAAAGTATTTCATTCCTTTTCTCCGCCTCATGTCCTGGCCGATTTGAGCATGAAGATGCCGCCAATCAGAAAGAGTATAAAAGAAGTTCCTGCACCTGCCAACGGGGGGATATAACCGTTTTTGGCAAGAATCAGGGATATCATCTGCATCACATAATAGATGACGCTGATCACCAGGGAACCGAGCAGGCCCATCAAAAGAATATTCTTTTTAAACCTGCCCCCAAACCCACTGGCTATCAGGGTTACGATAAAAGGGCTCAGGGCAAAAAAGAATTTCTTATAGTATTCCGTCAGGGCTTTCCGGTAAGGTAAGCCTGCTTTAATCAGCCTCTCAATCCAGCGGCGGGCTTCCAGCCTCTTCATCTCCTCGACGTTTCTGGTAGTCTTGCGGAACGTCTCCGGGGGCTCTGAAAGCTCAAGTCTGTCGTAGATCCCGATCTGCTGATCTATAAGGCCGGCTCTTTCCCGGTCCCATTCGTAGATTCGGCAATTGTGGAGCACCCAGTTTGTTCCATTCCACTCACCCCACTCCGCATCGATGCGTGTTTTAAAAGAGCCGGCAGGGCCCCGGATCAGGATTAGCGCATTGGTGATGGTCTCTCGCTGGTCGTTATAATAATCAACCTGGTAAACAATCCGGGCATCTCCGCTTATGACCGTAACATTCGTATTGCTGTAAGTGATGATCTGGTGAACGATGCCTCTGTAAATTTCATTTTTCTGCTTGAATGAATCGATCACCACCAGGTCTTCGAAAAAGAAACCCCCTACGCTCAAAATGATGCCGATAGCGATGAAAGGCGCTACCAGCCGGTAAAGGCTGATCCCGGAGCCCAGGATAGCTATCAGCTCGTTATTCTTGTATAAGCTGCCCAGGGTAAAGGAAACTGTAAAAAGCAGGGCAGCCGGAAGCGAATAGGTGATGCATTTGGGAATATATATGAGGGCGATATGGAGGATTTCTAAAATCGAAACATCCTGGGCTAGATAGCGCCACAGATTGGAAAATATATCGAGGAGCTGTATAACCAGGACAAAGAACAGGAGAGAGAAGATGAAAACCGGGATCAAGCTTACGATTAACATCAAATAAAGGGTTTTCATTGTTTGAACCGTAAGCTGAGGAGTATTCCTCCGATTATCAGTATGATAAAATTGGGAAACCACATGGATATAAACGGAGGAAGCTCCATCCGTATTCCCAGGGTATGTCCGGTAAAGAGCAGCACCCAATAGAGAGCCGAAACAATCAATCCTATGCCGAAACCGACGGACCTGCCGCTGGAGCCGGCAAAGAGACCAACCGGAAAGGCAAAGATGATAAAAACCAGGCAGGCAATGGGCACGGAAAATTTCTTATAGAACTCAAGCTGATAAAGCTGGAGATTCCTGTCCATCGGTTTCTGTTTCTTATTTTTTTCATAAGCCTTAAATGCATTGGCCTGGGCTTCCAATATTTCCTCCCTTTTTTTAGGATCGATTCCGGCTTGATCTTTCAGGTAACGGATCTCCATAATAAGCTCATAGAAGGCTTTCTCGAGGCTTTCCCGCTGCTCGCGTCTCTTTTCCGCCAGATTTTTTTTCATTTTCTTTATTTCATTCCAGACATCCAGGGAACTCATCTCCCTGGGAGTGGGATTCATGAATGAAATGCTGATGTTTTTCAGCAGGATGTTATAAATCATCGCTGATGCTTCCGTGTATTCGAACTGCTGTTTTTCCGGAGTGGTGGGTAGATGGCTGAATACATCCTCAAGCCGGAGCGCGACCACTCCCTTCTGCTCTTCACTCTCCCCTAAAAAACCCTGCCTGGCCGTGATAACCCTTTTTTGGTTTTCCGAGTTTTTATCTATGATGACAATATCTTTTATTTTTTTCCCTTCTATGTCACCTGTTATGATGACCGTATTTTCATATTTTTTAATTGAATACGGCTCCAGCTCGATTCCCGGATTGGTATATAGAATCTTTCGGTATATTTGCATCAGGCGAATATTACCGAGCGGCAGGAAATAATCATTCATTATAAAAGATACTAGAGAAAGCAGGATACCCATCAGTAAAAGCGGCGCCAGCAGCCTTGCCAGCGATATGCCTGAGGCCTTGAAAGCTAGTATTTCATTATCCGATGAAAAGCGTCCGACTGCCATGAGGGCGCCGACCAGGGCCCCGAAAGGAAAGGAAAGAGCAATTATAGAGGGCAGTGAAAAAACGATGAAGCGAATAACATCCCAGAAGGGCACTTTCTTGGAAAATATCTGCTCCGCCATCACCAGAAGCTGGTTCACAAAAAAAATGAAAAAGAAGAAAAGAAAAGAAACGAGAAAAGATAGAAGAAACTCTTCCAGAATATAATAATAAATATGTTTATAACTGGCCCTGCTCTTCATGATAAACCGATATTCCTGCTCCAAGTGTACCAAAAAAGATGAAAGGAGGTGAATAGCCGACAGCGCTTATATCCAAGGATGAGAGTCCCTCCCTGAGGCCCAGGGTCCTCCAGCGCTCCGATTTATTAGCCAGATGGCTCACCCCGCCTCCAAAGGTTCCGAAGTAGAGCCCCGATTCGGCCCGCACCCCGCAGAGCACCCAGTTATCGCTCAAACTGCCGGTTTCTTTCGTGTAGTGGAGAGTACGGTTGGAATCCCTTTCCCACCTGTACAGTCCCATTCCGTACGTGCCTATCCAGACGGTATTTCTGTCGGCTGGATCCGCCAGAATCATGGTAATATTCCCGGCTTCAAACTGCGGGTTTATTTCCGAAAAGCTGCGGAGGGAACCGCTATCAATATTATAGAGAACCATTCCTGATCTCACCGTACCGATAAGAAGAAAATTACCGGCCCGCTCGAGGCAATTGATAAACTTTCCGGGCAGTCCCCGGGCATTTATTTTTTCCCATTCTCCGTTTTTGAGACGCCAGAGCCCTCTACCCAGGGTACCTACATAGATTGTCCCGTCTATTTCCTTTACAGCTTCGACCCGGTCCGGGTTAGCTCCGCCGAAATGTTCAATTTCCTGCCATTTCGAATTAAGCTTTGAATAGGTGTATAATCCCTGATAGGTTCCAATCCAGACCCTTTTTTTAGTAATTTCAATGCAGCGGACCGCATTGGCCTCAAGGCTTTCCCTTCCTTCCCGAAAAATAACCGCCTCTCCGCCGGCCAGGGAATATCTGGCAATTCCACCATTCCAGGTTCCTATCCAAAGATCGTCTCCATCCGGCTCCAGGGCGGAAATATTTCCGTCGCTCAAACCTAGTAGAGACGGAGGAAGCTCCTGCCAGGTAAGCCTTTTTTTAAGGCGGGGAAATAGCTCCTTTTCCTGTTCAGCCAGCTCCGAGGGTTTTACCAGGTGAAAATAGCGGCGGGCAAGCTCCGAATCTTTTCTGTAATAAAAGGTTATTTCCGCCAATCTCAGCCAGAGGCGGGAAAGCGCCTGGTATTCGGATTTTAGACCCCGGGTATTGATTGATTCCACATAATATCTGAAAGCATCTTCATAGTCTCGCTCCAGATAGCTCAGGTCTCCCAACAGACTTAAGCTATCCACCTTCCGGGATCGATTCAAGGGGCCGGTAAGAGCTTTTTTCAGGTAATATCGAGCCGCAGCGCGCTCACCCCGGCTTAGGGCATTCTTGGCCTGCAGGTAAGCCTTCCGGGAAAGAGACCGTAGCTCCCGGGCCTCCGGATTCTTATCTTCCATTATCAGGCCGATCTCCCGGCTCTCTTCCTTCCGACCAATTGGGTCGGATGAAACCACCGGATTCGAAGTCTCGCAGTCGGTTAACACGGCGCCGATCAAGAGACAGAATAAAAAAGACTTGCCGGCTGTCATTATGAGTCCGAATTCTCAGAGGCCCGTAGAGCCGAAACCGTTGTCTTGCCTGTCTGTTTCTTCAATTTGCGCCTGGGGAATAAATTCGGCCCTGCCGACAGACTGAAAAATAATCTGGGCAATGCGATCTCCCTTTTTAACAGTAAAAGACCTTTTCCCGTGATTGATTAAAATTACTTTAACCTCACCGCGATAATCTGAATCAATAGTGCCGGGCGCGTTCAGTACAGTAACAGCGTGGCTGACGGCCAGTCCCGAACGGGAACGAATCTGGGCTTCAAAACCAGGCGGAATCTGCACCCTCAAGCCGGTAGGTACTATTTCTCTTTCTCCGGGCCTCAGGATGATCTCTTCTTTAATATTCGCTCTCAGATCCGCTCCGGAAGCTCCGGAAGACTGGTATAGAGGCAGCATATCCTTGACGGCCAGGCAGGGTATCTTGATGGTCTTCATTTCCGCTTAGAAACTGTATTTTGTTTGTTTGAGACGCTTTAATTTCCTGCTCCCGTAGGCCAGTAGATTAAAATTATCCGGTTTAATCATACTTTCGATTACATTCCCGACATCTTCCCGGGTTACTTCGTCCAGGAGCCGTATTGACTCCTCGTGTTCCAGGACCCGGTCGTACAGCACATACTGGCGCAGGAGGCGCTTCATCCTGTTCTCCATGTCCTCTTTAACCAGGATCAAATTCCCTTTGAGCTGGCTCTTGGCATCCTCGACTTCTCGGTCGTCCGGCGGATTTAAAAGTAATTGGGCCAGCTCGTCATTAAGAGAGCTCAAAAGCCCTGGCACTGATTCGGGAACCGTGTTGGCATAGATTGTCCATAAAGCGGTATCCGAATAATAAGTACGGAAAGTGAATATGGAGTAGCAGAGCCCTTTATCCTCGCGTAAATGTTGGAAGAGTCTCGAGCTCATCGATTCTCCGAAGATGGTGCTGAATACCAGTTCATTATAGTATTCCTTGATGGCTCCTCCGGGATTGAAACAGATCCCCGTATAGATCTGGATCTGCTGAAATTTATCTTTTCTGACTTCCCAACTCGGCGCACGCACGGGAGGCTCTCTGCCGGTAATGAAGGGTTGAGCGGAAGCGGTAATCGGATACTGACGCAGTTGTTCGAGAATCTTCTCAGGATCTATTCTGCCGGCGGCAGTAACGACCGTATTCGAGGCGGCATAACGTTCCCTATAAAAGCTCATTAATTTATCGCAATTAATGTTTTTAATCTGATCTTTTCCGCCGGTAATCTTGCCGGCCAGGGCATGACTGTTCCAGAGCTGCTCGAGATATAGCTCATGCGCTTTTTCTTCCGGATTATCTTCCAGGGCCTGTATTTCATTGATGACAACCAGCTTTTCTTTTTCTATTTCCCGTTCATCCAGGATGGAAGCGGTCATCATATCGAAAAGAATGTCTATGGCCAGGGCGAAATGATTATAAGGTAGAGTGCAGAAGAAGCAGATTAGTTCCTTTTCCGTAAAGGCGTTGATGTATCCCCCGATCCGCTCGATTTGTTGAGCTATCTGGTAGGCGGTCCGCTTTTTTGTTCCTTTAAAGAGCATATGCTCCAGAAAATGAGAATAACCTCTCAAGTAATCATTCTCATCTCTGGAACCGTGGAGCTGCCAGAAACCTATGGAAATAATCTCAGTGTGATCCACAGGCTCCAGAATGACCCGGAGCCCGTTTTCGAACTGATAGCTTTGAATCAAGCTTATCTCCGCTGTGGTCGTTGACCCGGCCTTCCTTCCCTTGATCCCTGCCGGTAATGACCGGAACGGCGGCTGTCATCGGACCTTCTCGGCGGACCGGAGGGTCTATTTTCCTGTATCTCGATCATGCTTAGATTCATCCGTCCCATTCTATCTATTTCAAAGAGCTTGACCTTTACCGCCTGTCCCTCTTTTACCACGTCTGATACTGAAGCGACCCTTTCTGAAGAGAGCCGGGAAATATGGCACAGACCTTCTTTACCTGGCAGAAACTCAATAAAGGCGCCGAAATCCATGATCCGGATGACTGTTCCGTCATACCATTTGCCGACTTCCGGCTCCTCCAGCAGGCCCTGGAGGAAATCCCTGGCTTCTTCGGCGCCGGTCTTTTCTTTACAGTAGATAGTCACCTTCCCATCGTTTTCGATATTGATGGTTGCGCCCGACTTTTCGGAAATACCTTTAATCGTTTTACCACCCGGACCGATCAACAGCCCGATCTTATCCTGATCGACCTGCATGGTTATGATCTTGGGCGCATAATCGGAAATCTCTCCCCTCGGCTCCTGAATAGTCCGGGCCATGAGCTCCAGAATTTTTAGCCGGCCCTTCCTGGCCTGTTCAAGCGTCTGGCTCAAAATATTATAATCGACCCCTTCTATTTTGATATCCATCTGAAAACCGGTAATTCCTTTATCTGTCCCGGCGACTTTAAAATCCATATCCCCTAAGTGGTCTTCTTCCCCAAGAATATCACTAAGGATCACAAAATTATCTTCATCCTTGACCAGACCCATGGCAATGCCGGCTACGGGTTTCCGAATGGGCACCCCGGCATTGAGCAGGCAAAGCGAGCTGCCGCAGACGGTAGCCATGGAAGAAGATCCATTGGATTCCAATACGTCCGAGACGATTCGGATGGTATAGGGAAACTCTTCCTTAGAAGGGAGGACCGCTTTTATCGTCCTTTCCGCCAGGTGCCCGTGTCCGATCTCCCGCCTTCCTGTCCACAGTCTCTTGGTCTCGCCAACTGAAAAGGGTGGAAAGTTATAGTGCAGCATGAATGATTTTCGGGAATCTCCTTCAATGTCATCCATGATCTGTTCATCGTACACGGTGCCGAGGGTAGTAACGGCCAGGGCCTGCGTTTCACCCCGGGTAAAGAGGGCGGATCCGTGCGTCCTCGGCAGAAGGTCGATCTCGCAGGTTATGGGTCGGATATCCTCCGGTCCCCTGCCGTCGGTTCGGATTTTCTTATTAAGGATCGATCTCCTGATCACATTGTATTCCGCCTCTTCAATGCACTGCTCTAATAAGCTTTTTTGCTCCTCCGGTATTTTATCGGCAAAAACCGAAAGGGCCTCTTCCTTAACGACTTTTATTGCTCCCGCCCTGTTCAACTTGCCCTTCACAAAGCAGGCCGTTTCCATTTTAGGCTCGGTCCAGGCCTGAATTTCATCCCGAAGCTCCTGGGGAAGCTCATCCTCATCTTCCGAAAGGGGAAGCTTCGGTTTTCCGGCCAGCTCTGCCAGCTCTAACTGGATCCGGCAGAGCTCCCTAATCGTTTTATGCGCTTCTTCAATAGCCCGGACCATGATCTCCTCAGGAATCTCTTTGGCTCCCCCTTCGACCATGGTTATGCCTTTTTCAGTTCCGGCCACCATGATTTCCAGTTCGCACTGTTCGATTTGATCGTAGGTCGGATTTACTATGAAGTCGCCGTTCAAGTAACCGAGACGCACCGCCCCCACCGGGCCGTCGAAGGGTATGTCTGAAATAGTAACCGCCGCTGAAGCGGCCACCATGGCAATAGTGTCAGGCGGATTAATCTGATCGGTAGAGATGGTTGTGGGGATTAATTGAATTTCTCTCTTGAATTTCTTGGAAAAGAGGGGACGCAGCGGCCTGTCGATGAGCCTGGAAACCAGTATTTCTTTATCCTTCGGCCTGCCTTCCCTCTTAAGAAATCCACCCGGTATCTTGCCGGCGGCATAATACTTTTCGTTGTAATCTACGGATAGAGGAATGAATTGAAGATTTTCAATATCCTGTGAGGAACAGCATACAGTGGCCAGAACGGCTGAGCCCGCAAAGCCGGCGAATACGGCTCCATTTGCCTGTTTGGCCATTCTCCCTGTTTCAAGAATCAGTTCCTGTTCTCCGATTTTTAATTTTACTTTATGAATCATTGCTACTTCCTTAAGTCAAGTTGTTTTAAAAGCTTTCGATACTTCTCGATATCTTTATTTTTAAGATAATTCAGCAGTCTCCTGCGCTGCCCGACCAGTTTTAACAATCCCCGGCGAGAATTGTGGTCTTTCTTGTTTTCTTTAAAATGCTCGGTCAGTTCCTGTATTCTTTTGGTTAAAAGCGCTATCTGAACTTCCGTAGATCCTGTATCTTTTTCACTTCTGCCGAAATCATTTATTATTTCCAGCTTTTTTTCCTTTGCTATTGACATTTTTCCCCCTAATCATCCTTTTTTCCCAGAAAACAAATCTCTCTTACCAGGCTGTTTTTTAAATCTTTCCATCGTACAGCCTTGGCTGTAATACTCACCTCTCCGGGTATTTCGCCTCTATCGGTGTAAAAACAGACCTTATAAGCGCCCTGGTTTGGTACTACCTGGGTGATTTGAGCCCTGGGTATGCTTACCCAATCTTCCCCGCCCTGTTCTAAAGTGGGTTTATCCGCCAGTTCCAGACGGTAATCCTCGGCAAGCATGAACCCGGCTTCGCTGAAATTACCGTTAAAAATGGATTCCCGGATTCTGGAGCTGCTGACAACCTCGTTTAAATAGAGAGTTGGCTTGATGATCTCTAATTCGATCTCAGAGCCGGACAGCATACCTTTAAGCCGGATAGTATCCGTATCTCTTCCTCTCCCGAAATGAAAATTATATCCCACTACTAATTTTTTTACATCCAGGCATTCGGTAAGAAGCCTGAAAAACTTCTTTCCGGTTAGTGTACTGAATTTATAAGAAAAGTCAATCAGCACAATACTGCCCACACCGCAGGCTTCCAGCTTGTCCATTTTTTGGGCAAAGGAGAGAATATTTCCTTTATAGGTTTTGCCTAAAACCTGGGCCGGGCTGCGGCTGAAAGTAAGCACCAGAGGCAGGGCCGTAAACGGATTTTTAACGATCTTATTGATCAACTTTTGATGGCCGATATGCAGGCCATCAAAAGCACCGATCGTCACGGCTACCGGTTTATCGAGCAGTTCTTCCCGCCGGGTCAATCTTTCCCAGGACAGGATTTTCATTCTTCCTTCCTCATTAACACGGCGCGGTATTTAAAACGGCCCTTCTCTCTGAAAGCCAGGGCGACAAGATTATGGAGCCTGTCAAAGATAGCATAAGACCCATCCGACAGGGAAGATTCGAGAAAGAAATTATCCGTAAGCGGGCTCCCCTGCCCTGCTTTAGGAACATGATCTTCCTTCAGAGTTGCCGCCTTAATCCGGTCTATATCTTGAAGAAATTCAAAAGCCGGCCTCAAATTATTCGCCGGGTCAAAATCATCCGGACTGACCGCATCCTCAATCCGGAATCGTCCTACCCGCGTCCTTATTAAGCTGGAAACAAAGGCGCACGAACCGGCCTCCCTGCCCAGATCCCTGGCCAGAGAGCGTATATAGGTGCCTTTTGAGCAGTCCACTCTCATTAACAGTTGAGGCGGATCATACTCAATAACCTCGAGCCGGCGGACTATAACTCTCCGCGGCTTAAGTATTGGAATAAGGCCGGATCTCGCCAGCCGGTAGGCGCGTCTTCCTCCGATATGGACCGCCGAGTAGGCCGGGGGAAGCTGGTCAATTTCTCCGGTTAAGCTCCGGATCGCACTTTCTATCTGACTGAATTCCGGAATTTCCTTCCTGTCGATAACGGTTCCTTCCGGATCGAGGGTATCGGTTTGCTCCCCCAGTATTACGGTTGCCAGATAGGATTTATCCAGATCGTTAAAAACAGGAGCGAGCCTGGTCATCCTGCCGGTAAGCACCGGCAGAAGCCCGGCCGCGAATTTATCCAGGGTTCCGGTATGTCCCACTTTTCTGGTCTTTAAACGGGTTTTAATAACTGTCAGCGCCTGAAAGGAAGTAATACCCTCGGGCTTGTTAACAAGCACAAGTCCGTCCGGCACATTTGTCAAGGAAGAATTTCCTTAATTTTTTGAATAAGCCTGAATCCCCGCTCAATGGAATTATCCGAATAAAAGGTAAGCCTGGGAATGGTCTTTAAATGAAGACGTTTGCCCAACTTTCCCTGGATAAACCCGGCAGCGTGATTAAGGGTTTTCACCAGATCTTCCCTGTTTTCCCGGTCTTTGTAGAATGAAACATAGACCCGGGAATATTTTAAATCTTTGGAAACAGCAACCCCAGTAATGGTTATCAGGGAATCGAGGCGCGGGTCTTTGAGCTCTTTTTTACTTATCATGGCGCTGATTTCTTCTTTCAGCAGGCTTTCAACTTTCTTTAGTCTTAGTTCCGACATCTTTGGGTCCACCGTTTAATTTTTTTGCCAGCTCAACAACTTTATAGGCTTCTATCAAATCCCCAACCTTCAGGTCGTTGAAGTTCTCCACCCCGATCCCGCACTCGAAACCTGTTTCAACTTCCTGGGCGTCCTCTTTGAATCTCTTCAGCGAGACGATCTTCCCCCTGTAGATCTCGATACTATCCCGGATGATCTGTACCAGATCATTGCGTTTGATTTTGCCGCTGGTGACATGACAGCCGGCTACAGTGCCCACTTTCGGAACTTTAAATAGATTCCGAACCTCTGCTGTGCCCAGACTCTCTTCTCTCATAACAGGAGAAAGTAATCCTTCCATGGCTGCTTTGATATCATCTATTACATCATAAATAACATTATATTTACGAATTTCCACTTTCTCACTTTCCGCCAGACTCTGAGTGTTCGGCGTTGGCCGGACATTGAAACCGAGAATAATCGCATTGGAAGCCGAGGCCAGCATAACATCGTTATCATTCATTGGACCAGCCGAAGCGTGGATGACGTTGAGACGGATCTCGTCCGTGCTTAATTTCTCAAGAGTGTTTTGAAGTGCCTCTACGGACCCGTGCACATCTCCCTTGATAATTACCTTTAATTCCCGAACTTCGCCGTCTCTTATCCGGTCATAGAGATTATCGAGGGTAATTTTCCTGACATTTTTAGCGTCTTCTATTTTTTTCAGCTCCTGGCGCTTCATTCCGACCTGGCGGGCGGACTTCTCCGATTCCGTTACCTGGAAAGGATCGCCGGCATTGGGAATACCCGAAAATCCCAGGATCTCTATGGGTATCGAGGGGGTAGCTTCAATGACTTTTTCGCCATTGTTATTGAACATGGCCCTGACTTTTCCGGGATAAACCCCGGCAATGAAGGAGTCTCCGATTTTAAGAGTTCCCCGCTGGATGAGAACTGTGGCCACAATACCCCGGCCGAGGTCTATTTTCGATTCAATAATTCTTCCTTCCGCCCGACATGAATAGCTGGCTTTAAGCTCCAACAACTCAGCCTGCAAAAGAATGCTGTCCAACAATTCCTTAATCCCAGTTTGCTTCAAAGCGGAAATCGAACTAAACAAAGTATGCCCACCCCAATCTTCCGGAATAAGATCGTATTCGGACAACTGTTGTTTTACTCTGTCCGGATTTGCTTCCGGTAAATCCATTTTATTGATAGCCACGATAATAGGAACATCAGCTTCTCTGGCGTGATTGATGGCCTCAACGGTTTGAGGCATCACCCCGTCCTCGGCGGCCACTACCAATACGACTGTATCTGTGACCTGGGCGCCCCTGGCCCTCATGGTTGTAAACGCCTCATGCCCCGGTGTATCCAGAAAGACTATCCGTCCCTGGGGAAGATCTACGGTATAGGCGCCTATATGCTGAGTTATTCCACCGAATTCGCTTTCAACTACTTTGGATGCCCTGATGGCATCAAGCAATTTGGTTTTGCCGTGATCCACATGCCCCATGATGGTTACGATCGGAGGCCTGGCCTTTAAATCTTCTTCCCGGTCAATTTCTGTTTCAATAATTGTTTCATCATACAAGGAAACAATATTTACCCTGCTGCCGTAGTTTTCCGCCAAAATGGCTGCCGTTTCAGCATCGATCTGCTGATTAATGGTGACCATCATTCCCATTCCCATGAGCTTGGAAATGAGCTCAGAGGCTTTCAGATTCATTTTTCTGGCTAATTCGCTTACGGTGATGACTTCCATGATCGAGATTTCTTTTGGTATGGGATTCGCCTTTTGAACGGTCTTTTTCTTAAAAGATATTATCTTTTCCTGGTGTTCTTTATGTTTGTATTTAAAGCCGCTCTTCCTTTTTGTCTTAAAAAATTTTTTACCCGGTGCTTTTTTAGCCTCGGTGGTCACAGTTTCAGCCGTTTTCGATACAGACGGAACAAAGCCGCCCGGCCTCTTTCCTGCAGCAGTCCGTCTGCCGGAAGGAAAAACTGCGCCAGTTGAGTCGGGGCGCTTTTTAATAAATGTGGATCTGCCGGACGGTCTCCCTGTTTTTGAAGTTCGTTCCTGATGTTGGCGCCCATCCTTCCACCTGGATTCTGTTGCCGGAAATTCTCTCTGTGGCTGCCTGATCCGTGATCCGGTAGATTTATCTGTCCCAACCGACATCTCAACAGGAATTTTACGGCCGGCTATTCCTTTTTGCATTTGAATTTCTGAGACGGCTTTCTTTACCACCACGACCTTTCTCTTTACCACTACAACCTTTTTTTTCTCAGGTTTTTGGGTTTCTTCAGACCGCGGCGGCTCGCCTTTTTTTTGCTTTATGAGAGTAGCTTTAGGTTTCTTTTTTTCCTGTTCTTCAGCCATATAACACCTATGCTTATGAGAGCCTCATTCCTTTTCTTCCTCGAAGCTTAACCCAACACCACAGTTTGGACAAGAGGTCATTTCCGGGTTTATCGTTGCTCCACATTCCGGGCATTCATAAGATTCTTCTTCGATTAATTCTTCTTCCGGAACGGGTGAAACTGTTACCGGCTCCTGTACGCTTATTTCTGCGGTTTCTTCCTCAACAATTTGTACATTCTCGGCAATGATTTTCATTATAATGCTTGCGTCTTCCTGAGAGATGCCTTCCAGGGCCGATATTTCAGCACTCTTCAAAGAAACCAGCGCTTCTATAAATTCTATGCCGTTCTGTTTCAATATATTTACCAGGTTTTCGGTGATGCCGGGCAGATCACTGATATTGACGATTTCTTCCTCTTCCTCAATTTCACCAAATAAAGCGGACACCGCCTTCTTCGTTTCTGCTGTCAGTCCCATTTCCGCAACTTGCTCTTCCGTTTTGACGTCGATATTCCAATCTACGAGCCGGTTGGCTAACCGGACGTTTAAACCCTGTTTCCCGATAGCCAGTGAGAATTGAGTTTCCGGGACCACGGCCAGGACCTGTTTTTTAGCTTCGTCTAAGATTATGACCTGCTCCACCTCCGCCGGAGAAAGGGCGTTTTTAATAAAGACCCGGGGGTTCGGATCATATTTAAGAACATCTATTTTTTCCCCTTCCAATTCCCTAACTACCGCCTGAATACGCACTCCCTTTAAACCGACACAGGCACCCACCGGGTCCACATCCTCCCGGTTGGAATAAACAGCCATTTTAATCCGGTATCCGGGCTCACGTACAATTTTAAAAAACTCGATCGTTCTATCGTACAGCTCGGGAACTTCTAATTCAAAGATCTTTTTAACAAATTCCGTATGCGTTCTGGACAGCACGATTTGTAAGCCCGCATCCGTTTTATTTACTTCATAGATTAATGCCCGGATTCGGTCGTTCGGATGATACGCCTCCCTGGGGGACTGGTACTTCTTGGGCAGTATGCCTTCGGTCTTACCGAGATCGACAAATATGTTACCGTTTCTCTCCCTCTGGTAATAGCCGATGATCATCTCCCCGACTTTTTCTTTGAACTCCGAGAAAAGCGTATTCTTCTGGATCTCCCTGAGCGTCTGTTTTGCTTTCTGCTTGGCGCTCTGAATGGCCCCCCGGTCAAAATCCTTGGGATTGATTTCGATTAAGAGCTCATCGTTTATTTCACACTCATCATTATACTCAAGGGCGTTCTTTAGAGAGATTTCACGAATCGGGTCCTCCACTTCTTCGACAATCTTTTTCTGAGCGAAAATTGTAACTTCATCTCCATCTTCACTAAAACGAACCACCGCATTATCCACAGCGCCGTATTTTTTCTTATAAGCAGCAAGCAGCGATTCTTCTATGGTTTTTCTAACCAGGTCTTCGGAAATGCCTCTATCCTGGATCAGCTGCTTTATTGCATCCGCCATTTTTGAAGACATTGTTTACTTATTGACCTCCTGTGTATAATCGAGTCTGGCTTTCTTTATCTCAGCAAATTTAATCTCCATGGTTTTTCCAGCCTTTTTTAAGATGAGCGCATCCGGGGTAGCGCCCTCTATCAAGCCGCCTCTCCACTCCTGCTCATTGTGAAGCAAAATACGCACTCCTCTACCCTCAAACAATATAAACTCTTCCCGGCTCTTAATCACCCTTTTAATACCGGGTGTAGAAACTTCGATCGTCGGATCGACGAATTCCTCTATGAGCTCAAGCCTGGGGCTTATATTCCTCGAGATGGCCGTACAATCATTTATGCCCACCCCCTCCCGTCGATAAACGACCAGATAAAGGCGATTTTGTTTCCTGCTCCTGAAAACTTTAAGCTCCACAATTTTAAAACCCATGCCGGTAACTATCGGCTCTACTTCGTTAAAGACCTCTTCCTGTAAATAGTTGGCCGGCACCGGCAACCGCCTATAAAAAAAGAGCCGAACCTTCGACTCTTAAGTCTAACACGTAAGTAATAGTCTTTGAGCTTTCTGAATAGAGAATAACAATTCCGGGCACAGTTGTCAACGCAATGTTCTGAGGAATCAGTCTAAGGCGAGAGTCAGGACCTGAACGTCTTTTATCCCTGCGCCGTGCAGAATGCAGGCACATTCATTAACGGTTGAGCCGGTAGTGAAAATATCATCCAGCAATATGACCCGGCCGGGAAATGGGCTAATATTCGTTTTCATTCTTTCCGCTAAAACGATGCCGCCTCGAATATTAATCATTCGCTCTCTATACCCCAAACCCTTCTGGGGAACCTTCCCCCTGCGTTTTAAGAGGCGGAGAACCGGAATCCGGTAATATTTTTCTAAAACCCCGGCTATCACCTCCTGATGATCCCAACCACGCTTGCGCAGAGTCGATTTCCTGGCCGGAACCGGCACTACCGGTAGATTTCGGTACTTTCTACCTATTTCCGCAGCTATAAGCCCGGCAAAAACCAGGGCAACTCTCTTCCTGTTTTTGAATTTGTACTGATAAATGAGTTCCTTCATTATGCCTGAATATTCAAAGAGGGAATAGTTGCTGGAAAACTCATACTCCCTTTCTCTACAGCGGGTACAGATTTCCCTTTCCGAAATCAGCGGAACACTGCATTTCCGGCAGCGTTTTCGATTCTCAACAGGCCTGAGCTCCAGAAGACAGGTCGGACAGGCAGGATAAAAGGGTTTGCCTTGAAAAAGAAGGCTCTTCCCGCAGATCAGGCACCTGCCGGGAAATAGAATCTCTAAAACAGCGCTCATTAAAGCGTTTTTCAAGACCAATCAAGCTTATCATAAATTCTATATGGTGATCAATCATAAAATAAGTGGGTATGATTTAATTTTGTTGTAAGAATTTCACGCAGAGCTCGCTGAGGACTCAAAAGTTACTTCGGGTTCAAAGATTATTAACAATCCGTTTTATTCCGTCTGTAAGAAGAGGTACGTTGAAATTAAACATGTGGTCACAATCCCTTTTTTCCCTGGGATGAATTCTCATAACCGGTTGCGCGTGAGCCGAAGCCCGGCGAGTATTTTTTGTCGCAATCCCTTTTGTCTCTGGGATGAATTCTCAT
>CAZERV010000076.1:0-15662 GCA_964514815.1 uncultured Spirochaetaceae bacterium
GCCCCGGCTGCTTGCATATCCTCCGCTGCCCCTGCTGCTTGCAAGTCTGCGACGGCCCCGGCTGCCGGCTCCTCTTCGGCCTGCCTCCCCGGGGCCACCAAAGTCTTCTGCTCCCTTTGCCCGGTTATGCGCGCTACTGAGAAAAGCCGCCCTTTTACCTGGAAGAGCAGGCCGATTATCAGAAGAATTGCCAGGGGCAGGAGAACGAGGACCAGTGTCTTCTTCCTCTTCGCATAGGGCCTGAGATCGATCTCTGTCCGGGTGTATGGCTTCCCGTTCAGGTAAACGGACAGATTTAGAGTCTTGTCCGCAGTATATTCCCCTACAATGTCTATATCCGGCTCCCCGGCCCCGGCCCTGGGGATGTTCCTGATGATGATCTCTTTTAAAAAAATTCTATCTTCGTCCCGTTCGAGGTACACCCTGATTTTGCCGGATTCCTGGTAGTCGTCGGAGGTGGTAAGGCGTAGTTTCCCCTTACCCGGTTTTTCCAGGTCCAGGAGATCTCTTATTTTATGTCCCAGGATTTCCGCTGTTATTTTGCCTTTCATAACTTTAATTCTAACATTCAATCATATTAGTTCAAGGGAAGAAGCGTTTTTTTTCGCATTTTAACCGGAAAAAGCCCTTTTTGCCCGGAGCATCCGGAAGAATAACCACGGCGGGTCTAATCGGTTGCAAATAATCGTTTACTGATCAAATCTTAAACCGTAGAGAGGATGTCGTGGATCACAGAGTAACCAAATTTCTGATAAAGTCAGGCTGCCTGTTTTTCTTTCTGGTAGGCGGCACGGGATGCTACCAGGGGGAACCGATCAAGCTGGGTTTTGCCGCGGCAGCCTGTCCGGCGCCCGTTCAATACAGGGAGTATCCAACCAGTTGGCCGAAACGGACGACTATTTTTTCATGGTCACCAATAAGAATCAAACGGGCGGTTTAAGACCCCGGAATAGAGATGCAAATTTTCAATAATCTTAAAAAGATACTGATTTTTAATTATCTCCTGGTGGCCCTGCTGCCGATACTGGTCTCCGGCTCGCTGGTTTTCCGGAGCGTCATCATCAGCATTAAGACAGAGATCAAGGAAAAAAATTACCTGCTGGTCAGGTCCCTGGCCGGCGAGGTTGGGGGATTTCTTGATGAGGCTTTAAGTACCTTGGGAAAGGTGGGCGACCTCTTTGAGAGTAAGGATATAATAGCTGAAGAAAAAAGCGGCGCCTATCTCGATTCAATAATAAAGCGTCATAGATTCTTTGAAATGATCCAGGTCCTGGATAAACAGGGCAGGATCAGGGATATCACCCCGCATGACCCCGATTATCCCGGCATCGACATGTCCCGGCAAGAATATTTTAAGGAAGCCGGCCGGCTTAAGGCGCCTTACCGGTCGGAATCATCTATCTCGATCAAAACGGGACAGGCGATGATCACCTTATCGGTGCCTCTGGAGGAATTAACGGTAGTTGGATTCCTGGATCTGAACAGGTTGAATGATATCACGGACAGGGTCAGGCTCGGCGATACCGGTTACGCCCTCATTACGGATCATGTGGGGACCGTCATCGCCCACCGGGACAGGTCCCTGGTCTCGGAGCGTGCTAATATCGCCAACCTGGAGATAATTAAGCAGGCCCTGGCGGGCCGGGAAGGCACTTTCCTTTATCGGCAAGGGGTAGAAGAGAGGATCGGGAGCATGGCCCTGGTACCTCGAACCGGCTGGGCGGTTATGATCAACCAGGCCACCGGGGAGGCCTTCTCTTTTACCAGGAGAATCTTGAATAATTACCTGGTGGTAATTATTCTCACCTTGACCCTGGCTTTAAGCCTGGCCGCCTGGAGCTTGAGAAGGATCTTGCGGCCGATCTCGCAACTGGTCTTGACGACCAAGAAAATAACCGCGGGTAATTACCGTATTTCTCTTATCCCCGGGAGCTACCGGGAAGTCGATGAGCTGGCCTGGGCTTTCAGGGCTATGTGCGGAGCCGTGAACTCCAGGGAGGAGGCCCTGCGGAAGAGCGAGGAGAAATACCGGGAGCTGGTGCAGAATGCCAACAGCATAATCTTCCGCTGGGACAGGGAAGGAAGGATCACCTTTATCAATGAATATGCCCTGGACTTTTTCGGGTACAGCGAAGAAGAGCTCCTGGGGAAGCCTCCTTTAGGGACTTTTATACCGGAGAGAGAATCCACCGGCAGAAATCTTGAGGAGATGGTGAAAGATATTGTTGCCAACCCGCAAAACTATGTGAGCAACGAGAATGAAAATGTCAAGATGAACGGGGAGAGGGTTTGGGTCCAGTGGTCGAATAAGCCGATTTACAATGAGGCGGGAGAATTAGTCGAGATCCTGTCCGTGGGAACCGACATTACCGAGCGAAAAAAGTTGGAAGAGCAGCTCCGGCAGGCCCAGAAGATGGAAACCGTGGGCCGGCTCGCCGGCGGCATCGCTCATGATTTTAACAATCTCATCACGGCAATCAACGGCTATTCCGAATTGATATTGAGCGATCTCAAGCAGGACGATCCGCTTCGCCGGGATATTCTGGAGATAAAAAAGGCGGGCGAGCGGGCCGCATCCCTCACCGAACAACTCCTGGCCTTCAGCCGCAGGCAGATACTTCAGCCAGAGGTACTGGACCTAAACCTTTTGATAGGAGATCTGGAAGGGATTCTGCGCCGGCTCATTGGGGAAGATATTGAGCTGGTGATGGTCCTGGGCCAGGGCTCTATGCGAATCAAAGCGGACCCTACCAGGATCCAGCAGATTGTCATGAATCTGGCCATCAATGCCCGGGATGCCATGCCGCAGGGAGGCAAATTGGTAATTAAAACCGCAAGCCTGAAAATTGAAAAAGATGACAGCCGTGAATATCCTGATGATGTGCTGGGAGACTATGTGCTGCTCTCTATGAATGATACAGGGGTGGGAATGGATCCGGAAACACAGGCCAATATTTTTGAGCCTTTTTTTACCACCAAAGAGATAGGCAAGGGAACCGGATTGGGCCTGTCCATGGTTTACGGAATCATCAAACAGAGCGGAGGCAGCATTTCCGTTGCCAGTGAAATAGGAAAAGGATCGACTTTCAACATTTATCTTCCCCGGATTTCCCAGCCGCCCGGGCAGACTCAACCTCAAAAGGTATCAATGGAAGATTTTAAAGGCACGGAAACGATCCTGCTGGTGGAAGATGAAGAGCTGCTGCGTAATCTTAACAGGAATATTTTGGAAAAAAACGGCTACAACGTGCTTACCGCGCGGAAAGGGAATGAAGCTCTCAGGCTTTGCAGCGAATACAAGAGGCCGCTGGATCTCATTTTGTCCGATGTAGTGATGCCGGGTATGAGCGGAAAAGAGCTGGCGGACCAAATGTCGGCCGCGTATCCCGATCTGAAAGTACTATTTACTTCCGGCTATACGAAAGATACAGTCGTCCGGCACGGTGTTTTACAGGAGGGCATCAACTTCATTCAAAAACCGTATAAGACCGGGGACCTGCTGAAGAAGATCAGAGAGATTTTAGATGAGCGGGTTTCCCCTAAAGAAGTCGACCCCTAAAGGAATTTCCTCCCCATGGTCGTGCTCACGAAGCGTCCATGTTTGACCCCCTTGGTACTGATGAGAGAATCGGATATTTTCTGAATGCTTCCGGACCTTCCCTGTAAAACAATTACTTCCAGGCAGTTATGTTGATCCAGGTGAACGTGAAGGGCGGCGGTAATGGACTCATGGGCCTGGTGCTGCAGGTCGGTCAGCTTCTGGGAAAGCTCCTGGCGGTGGTGATCGTATACCAGGACAACCACCCCGGCCGTTTCGGTTTCACCTTCAAGCCATTCTTTTTGCACCAGGTTATTCCTGATCAAATCCCTGATAGCTTCGGAACGATTGATGTAACCGGTAGCCTGGATTAATTTATCAAAATCATCCAGAAGCTCTTTTTCTAACGAAATGCTGAATCTTTTTAACACCCTTTTCTCCGGTTGAAATTAAGGTGCGGCCGCTTTCAAGCTGATTATAGTCCATTGCCGCCCTGGGCGGCAATGGACTATAATACTGCCATAAATCGTAAACAGGATCCGGAGGTGAAGGGAGGCATCAAATAACCAGACACTGTTTCATTGGCGTCGTCATAGGGATCAGCGGCGGCCTGGATTTAATCAACGCCACCACAGCTACCTTGAGGATTACCTTCCAGAGGCCTGAACACTTTGAAATACTTCGGATCATTGATGGTTGTCTCCAATCGCAAGTTTTGTCTCACTTTGTCATACATTTTGACCGAGTTAGCTTCTACCCGTTGTTTGAGCCAAACGCCTTCCGGTCTTATCTAGTAATCGCTGACTACCTCCCCTGGAAAATTGCCGTGAAGCTTGAGCCCTAAAAAACGCATGATATCGGGAGCAGAAAAGCTGGAGATCGCTCCCCGAACCAACCTGAGTAGATTTCATCATGAGCCGGATTTAATTTAAAGGCAATTAAATCCAGTTCCGGTATCCACTGAAACTTAAGCTGTTCATCCATTAGTCTCTGAGCTGCTTCTATATCTTCAAGCCAGGTGAAGCAGTTCCCGTTTTGCTTGTACTTCATTCTAACAATATCCATCTGGCGGGCAAGCCATTCCCGGCCATTCAGACAGATGTGTGAATAGTGAAAGAAAACCAGGTCTGGATACGAGCGCTCATGAACCCAAATATGGGGTCTACCCAGTAATGATAGATATGCAGGCACTTCCTCTTTTTCGGTTCAAGTATCAGTTTCTTAGTGTTGCGGTCCCGCCGAATGTCATAACTGATACACGGCTCGACATAGCGCAGAAGACAGATCAGCCCATCGGTAATGATGTCTTTATGCATGATCTGTTTTACTACCAACTCTTTACTCGTCTTAGGTGATTGCAAGTAGATATTCGGACGGTCAAGGAGTTGGGCTTCCTCATAGGAAGCCCAACTCTTCAGTTGCTCGGTGGTTCGTTTGCGGTCGAAGGTCGTAGATGCCCGCTAGGGTACCGAAGGTGCCCGCAGGTAGGGGTATGGGTACCGCAATGGGTTTTCATTTTTAAAAATGCGCATTATACTGTGTTCACCAGCACAAAGGAGCGTATAATGGGATTAACTACGATAACCGCCAGAGTTGGAAAGGGTAAAAAGGCGGTGGACGTTGATTTTATTGTGGACAGCGGAGCTACATATACCCTTCTTCCTGAAAAGACCTGGAAGAAGCTAAACCTAAAGCCTTATGAGGATTTAAGATTTGCCCTGGCAGATTCAACTATCATAACCAGAAAGCTTTCCGAGGTTTGGCTGGAATACGGGGGAAGGGGTAGAACAGTGCAGGTTATACTGGGTGAAGCCGGAGATGGAGCACTTTTTGGCGCCCTAACCCTTGAAGCCCTCGGACTGGTACTGAATCCCTTTACCCGTGAGCTGCTGCCCATGAAATTGATATTGGCCAGCCTGGCATATGAATAAAGCTCTCCCTTTTAAGCGCCGTATTCCTGCTTAAAAGTTTTTGACACCTATATTTCCAAACCGATCGATATTGCAAGTTTTGAGCACACCATCGGAAGGTATCTCAAAAAAGTAACTTGAGCAGCATTTCCAATGCTTTGCAGGGTAGAACCTGGAGGCTCCCCACCCTCGAGCTAGAGCAGAAGGGCTCCGGTAGAGCAACTATTTAGCCTTCGTATCTTTCCAAGAGAAAGGATACACCGCTGCCCCCTACGCCAGCCGCCGCAGGCCGAAGGTACCCCCTCCGGGGATGAAGACACACCCTGGCGGGTATCTACGCTACCCCCCTGCGGGGATGAAGACACCTGCGGGCGGTTTTTAATAGGCTCGGCCTGGAACTGGAAGAGATCAAGAAATGGACTTGCTGCGGGGCATCCTTTTCTCTAACCAGGACAGACATCGTCCTGAATCTATGCTTGGAAATATTGGAAGATGCGAAATTAAGAGGAGCGGATGCCATTGCGGCTGCCGGTTTTCTATTTTACTCAATTGATGGGCTTGAGCTTCGGCCTTTCTGCCGAAGATTTGTTGATAGACAGGCACCTGGTTCCTGCAGGGGAGATACTGACCAATGCCTGAAAAGATCGGGGCGGCTTTAGTTATCGGTGGAGGCATCGGCGGCATGCAGGCAGCTCTCGACCTCGCTGAATCGGGTATAAAAGCATATCTGGCTGCCAATAAAGCCATCTACCGCAGGTATCCCCAGGCCATACCGGCCGGCTTTGCCATAAATAAGCTGGGCCATTCGCCTTGCCGGGTTGCCTGTCCTGCCGGGCAGAGAGCGCAGGGCTATATCGCTCTCATCAGGGAAAAAAGGTATGAAGATGCCTATAAGACGATTGTCCGTGACAATCCTTTCCCCTCTGTCTGCGGCCGCGTATGCAAACATTATTGTGAAGAAGAATGTACCAGGCAAAGAGGGTAGCCGTGATAGGCTCGGGACCGGCCGGATTGACGGCTGCCGGAGATTTGAGAACAAAAGGATACCAGGCAACGGTTTTTGAAGCTCTTCCTGTAGCCGGGGGAATGATGCGGGTTGGGATGCCCTCTTTCAGACTGCCCCCGGAGAGGCTGGATTGGGACATTCAAAATATAGGTGACGGGATCGAGATAAAAACCGACAGCAGGGTGGAGAGTATCGATCGTCTTTTCAGAGAGGGATACGGCGCGGTATTCATTGCCACCGGCACCCACATCGGAAAAAAGCTTCCCATTCTCGGGGCGGATTTACCCCAGGTGTTAATCGGAACCGAATTCTTACGCGCCGCGGCCCTGGACGGAAAGGCAGGCCTCGGAGAAAGGGTCCTGGTTCTGGGCGGGGGCAATGTGGCCATAGATGTTGCCCGAACGGCAGCCCGATATGGACCTGATCGAGGGCACAACCCTTGGAACCATCAAAACCGATGGAAATACGCTGGCCACTTCCAGGCCCGGTATATTCGCCGGGGGCGATGCGGTAAGCGGGACAAAATTCATAGTCGATGCCATTGCGGCCGGTCACCGGGCCGCCGTTTCCATTGACCGCTATCTTAAGGGAGATGACCTAAAACAGGCTGAGCCTGCCTTTCGCAAAGTGGAATTGAGCGAGGAAGAAATCGCCCAGAGGATAAAAAGCAGGGAAAAGAGGCAGGAGGTCCGGGTAAAAAGAGAAGGGCAAGTAAAGAGTTTCACGGAGGTCGAACCGGGATTCTCTGAGGAGCAGGCGCTAAGGGAGGCCGGGCGCTGTTTGGATTGCAGTATCTGTTCCGAGTGCCTGCAGTGTTTAGAGGCCTGCGGCCCTGGGGCAATAGAGCATGATATGCCTGGGGAGTCTCTTCTCGATATTAAGGTGGGGGCAGTTATTCTGGCCGCGGGCAGTGATATTTTCGATCCCGATTTAAAGAAAGAGTACGGGTACAAGCGTTATCCAAATGTAATTACTTCCCTGCAGTTTGAAAGGATCTTGAGCGCCTCTGGTCCTTACGGCGGAAAGGTATTGAGACCGCATGATGAAAAAGAACCAGGGCGAATTGCCTTTATTCAATGTGTCGGCTCACGGGATACGGAAAGGATGTACTGTTCCGCTATCTGCTGTATGGCTGCCACCAAGGAGGCAATCGTTGCCAAAGAGCACCGGAAGGAACTGGACTGCACTATCTTTTTCACCGATATGCGGGCCTTCGGCAAAGGGTTTGAAGATTATTACAAGCGGGCGCTTGAGCTGGGAGTAAGATATATCAGGTGCCGGCCTTCATCCATAAGAGAGGTTCCCGGCACAAAAAATCTGCGTATCAAATACTCAAGAGATGCCGGTGATATAACCGGTAATATAATAGAAGAGATTTTCGATTTGGTAGTCCTTTCAGTCGGATTGCAGCCGCTGGCCCGGACTCAAGAATTAGAAAAAAATTAGACATAAGGTTGAATAAGCACAACTTCTCAAGACCTTGCCGGCAGTGGCTTATGCCGAAGACAATCTTTACACCTGTTCTACGGACACCGCGAAAAAAATAAAGGAGAAGATTGAGGAGGAAAAACTCAACCGGGTGGTGGTGGCCTTCTGCTCGCCAAGAACACATGAGCCAATGTTCCTGGCCCCATATGCACGAGCCGGAAAAAGCGACCTTCAAGGCAAAAGACCTGATCCGCATGGCGGTGGCCAAGGCGGGATTACTCGAGCCTCTCTATCCCCAGAAAGTAAAGATAAATCAAAATGCCCTGGTCATCGGCGGCGGGTTGGCGGGAATGACCGCCGCGCTTTCCCTGGCCGGATATGGAGTGGAGACCTACCTGGTAGAAAAGGAAAAAGAGCTGGGAGGGAATTTTAATAAACTTCATTATACGCTTAACCGCGGGGAGCCCCATGAAAAATTAAAGGTCCTAATCCGGAGCATGGATGAGAATGGCAATATTCATCTATTTAAGGAAGCAAAAATCGAGAAGGTCGAAGGTTCGGTAGGGAAATTCAAGACCGTAATCTCGGTTAACGGCGGCCGGAAAGAAATCGAGCATGGGGTGATTGTTGTTGCTACCGGGGCGAAAGAGTATGAGCCTAAGAATGAGTATCTTTACGGCCAGGATGAGAGAGTGCTGACCCAGGTCGAGCTTGAAGAAAAATTAGCTTCGGAAGCTTCGGAAACAGATTTTCCCGAAAGAGAGCCAAAGACAGTGGTGATGATACAGTGCGTAGGAGCGAGAAGCGAGAGAAAAGAAAGTATCCCTCACCAGGGAGAACTTTTTTCTGGAAAGGCATCTAAAGCTTTTCCCCTGCGAAAGCGCCAGCCCGGGAATATTTCTGTGCGGCCTGGCTCATTACGCCAAGGTGGCGGAGGAAACAATTGCCGGCGCCCAGGCTGCGGCAGTCAGCGCCTATAGGATTATCGTCAGGGATGAAAGGGAATTGGAAGCGAAAATATCCTTTGTGCTGGATGCGAACTGCGACGGCTGCGCTTACTGCGTCGATCCCTGTCCGAATAATGCCATTACCCTTTTAGAGTACATGTACCGGGGCGATCGGGATCTTAAGCATTATGCTGGTGGAGGTGTTGGGACGCAGCCGGAAGATCGCCCTGGAGCGGGCCTT
This sequence comes from uncultured Spirochaetaceae bacterium, assembly GCA_964514815.1. Taxonomy (GTDB): domain Bacteria; phylum Spirochaetota; class Spirochaetia; order SZUA-6; family DRHE01; genus CAZERV01. The sequence continues at coordinate 9,071 of CAZERV010000076.1, forward strand.
CGGAACCTCCCGCCGCATCGTGGTGGGGGAGTTCTTTGCCCGTTCGGTGATATTGAGCCTGCTCAGTGCAGGAGTCGGACTTGGTTTAAGCCTGGTGTTTGCCCGACCTCTGCAGCAGGTGCTGCAGCCGGTACTGGCCGGAGTGGGGTTGGGGAGTCAAAACGGAGGGTTGATCACACCGCTGTCGGTGTTGATCGCCTTCGCCGTGGCCGTTCTGATCGGGTGAACTTTCGGGATCTTTCCCGTGTTCTCCGCCCTGCAGACCCCCATCGCCGAAGGAATCCGGGAGGTCTGACCATGAGGAAACTGTTTTTTATCCTAGGGCTCTTTACCTTCTTCCTGGTGCCCTTGAGTGCGGAGCAGCCCAAGCTTGAGCAGCTTCAAATCGAGGAGATCGCCCAGCGGGTCCAGTTGGAAAATCCTCAGCTGCTCAAAGCTCTTTGCTCGCTGAAGAACGCCGAAGAAGCGCTGACCGGGGAGAGCCGGCTGCTGGAGAGCCGTTTGACTTTGGAAGGTGCCTACGGGCCGACTCAGAACCAGACCGGTCCTTCCGCCGAACTCCGGTGACAACGTGGTCTCTGCCCAAGGGGGCATCACCGTACCCCTGCTGGAGCAGCTGGCTATCGGTGGAGGGATAACGGCCCGGGAGGGTCAGGCGATCGAGGGGGAGCTGTCCCTCTCGGTCAGCCCCTTCGCCGCCGGCGATCCGACCTATCCTGAAGAGGAAGCCTACGGTAAGGCGTTGGTCGCCTGGCAGACGCTGAGGCAGCAGACCTACTTCGACGCCGAGCAGGCGGTGCTGGCCGTTCTGATCGGGGAGATGGAGCGCGAGCTGGCCCGCATGACCTTTGAACTGGAGCAGAAGCGCTACGAAACGGTCCGGAAGGAGCTGGAGCTGCTATTCGATCCGGACAGCGACGAGGTCGAACCGGCCCCTCTGTCTCTCCAACGACTCGAGGAATTGATCAGCAACCGGGAGGAACAGATCACCACGTTCGTTGCCGATGATCCAAGCTGCGAGACCCTGGAGTACCTGAAGCTGGAGCTCGCCGCCCTACGGGCCGAGCTTAAAGCAACGCCTCTGTGGCGTCCGGATTTCGATCTGACCGGATCGGTGGGTCTGCCGGATCCGTCCGTCTGCAGAAACAACTGGCCGAACAGAGCATCGCCATTGCCGAACAGGCATTTAAGGCTGCGGCCGTGGTTCGGGAGCAGGCCTCTCTCACTCTCGAAGAGTCGGAGCTGTTGTACCAGCAAGGGGAGCTCACGATCTTCGAGCTGGAGCAGGCGAAATTGAGCCTCAAGAGCGCAGATATTGACCGCTTTGCCGCGGTCGCGGACCTCTACCGGACTCAGGCCGACCTGCTGATGCTCTATGCGGCTTCAGAGAAATAGAAAGCCCCGCCCAGAGAGACGTGGATGCACTTGTCAGCCGGCTGCCTTAGGGGGAACAGCTAAGAGTTCGTCCAGCATCACTCTGACATCAAGGGCGACCCAACGTTTTGTATCCCAGACGATCGGATTGATGTCGAGCTGACACCCCCTGTGGATCAGGTGCACCGCGAGCTCGGCTACCCTCTCTATAGTGCCTGCCAGGGAATCAATGTCCGCCGACAGGCCGCGGTAGCCCTGAAGAGTGGGGAAGATGGTGAGCTCCTCCAGCAGGTAATGAGCCTCTTTCGTCGTACAAGGAGCCAGACGGAAGCTTACATCCTTGTACAGTTCCGTAAGGATTCCTCCGGCGCCGGCCATGATGGCGGGACCAAAGGTGGGATCGTAGAGGGCTCCGATAATGATCTCGCTTCCCCTGTACTGAACCATCTCCTCGACCAGGACGCCGGCAGAAGGGAAGGTTTTTTGCAGCTTTGCCACGGCGGCGGGCAGATAGTTCTCCGAAATATCCAGGAGAACACCCCCCGCTTCGGTTTTGTGGAGAAGGCTTTCGGAACACACCTTGACTACGCAGTGACGAGAGCTGCCCAGCACCGACACATCACTGTCGGGGGCTAAGGAGTTCCCCGGTTCGATAAATACCCCCCTTGGTGTGGAAATTCCTATACTGTTGAGCAGTCGTTTGCTCTCCCACTCGTTGGGTTTGCCGGGAATCGAAAGAGACGAATGCCACTGTTTTACCTTGTTTTCGATAGTAGTACTGCTCATGCCTCTTCTTCCAGCGCCGACAGGATCCGTCCCCGCTCCACGAGGAACCTGACCGCTTTGACCGTCCGGGTCAAGGACGGGAATCCGATCATCCCCTTTTTATAAAACTCCTTGAGGTAGGTATCGGTGAACGGACCGTACTCTGTAAATACCATGACGGGTTTCTTGCTGTCGTTGATAGCCACGGCCATCTGATCGATCAGTTTGTCGGTGATGGAGTGAGGTGCGAAAAAGGTGATGCAGACGATGGTATCCACACCGGTATCCTCCAGGAGCGCTTCGAGGGTGTGTACGAACATCTCATTGGTTACGGTCGCCGTCAGATCCACGGGATTGTGGCAGGAGGCGAAAGGTGGAGCCTTTTCCTGTATTCTTGAAATCGTTTTATCGGACAGCTCCGCCATATGCAGCCTGGCCCGCGGGCTGTCAGTTTCGATATAATCGGCGCACATGACACCGAACCCGCCCGCTCCGGTGATCACAGCCACCCTGTTTCCCTGTGCCGGCGGCAGATAGGACAGGGTTTTGGCGGCGTCACAGAGCTCTTCATCGTCGAAGGCCCGTTGAATGCCGTACTGCCGGAAAGCGCCGCTGACCACCCTGTCGCTTCCGGCCAGCTTTCCCGTATGGGAGCTCACCGCGGATGCACCGGTCGGGGTTCTGCCCGCTTTGAGGGCGATGACAGGTTTCCGGCGCGACACCTTCCTCGCATCTTCCAAGAACTCCCGACCCTGTTCTACATTCTCTATATAGAGGGCGAGGCAGTCGGTCTTGTCATCTGCGCCGAAAAACTTTAGAAAATCCAGTTCATTCAAGTCGATTTTATTCCCCAGACCCACGAAGGCCCTCATCGGGAAACCGGTATTGCTGGCCAGGCCCAGAGCCTCCACGCCCACCGATCCGCTCTGGCTGATAAAGGCAATCCCGCCTCCCTCGGCCAGGGCTCGGTCGCCGTGCTCCACGAAAATCGTATCGAAGTTGTTTTCAGGAACAAAAACCCCCAGAGAGTTCGGTCCCAAGATGCGACTTCCGTAGCGATCCGGTATCGCCCTCAATCGGGCCTCCAGAGCCTTGCCCCGCTCTCCTGTCTCAGCGAATCCACCGGCCACGATGATGATGTTGTCGATGTTGTTCCTGCCACACTGTTCGGCGATTTCAACCGCCTGCTCCGCCCGTACGGTGATTACCGCCACATCGATGGTGTCCGGCAGGTCGGCGATCTGCGGGTAGGTTTTATACCCGGCAATCACATCTTCGTGCGGGTTAACCGGATAAAGCCTCGCCTTGCAGCGGCGCAGCCCCTTAAAGATGATGTTGCCGACCTTTCCTTTCGAGTTCGAAGCCCCCACGACAGCCACCGATTCCGGATTGAGAAGTTTGTGAATCTTTTTCAGATCGCTGTCTGAGGTATTCATTGCTCCCTGTTCCTGTATGTGTTACTCTCCAGGAATATTTTCTTGCTATTATATATGCACAGCCAGGAAAAAATAAGAGCAAAGGAAGTGCAGGCTTTGCTGATTGCCACAATAAACACTATCGACATTATTCTCCTGGTAACCGGCGTGCTGCGCTGGAAGATCAGCGGCGAGACCTGGTTCGCTTTCTGGTTAAGCACTCCGGCGTATTCAGGAGGATCGCTTCGTTGTTGGATGATCTCCTGTACGGGAAAAAGCCCAAGCCCATGGAGCCGGCTGCCTGGCAGAGAATACCTACAATGGAAAACACCGAGACAGAATTCCCGGCAGAGAAGAAGTAGAAGATAACCGGTCTATATAAAAATAGACGAGCGATGGACGGACCTTACGAGGTGACGATAATGACACTTGGGATTATGCTGGAATCTTGACTTTTTCATACAAAAATTCAGGAGCAAAATCGGCACCATTTGGCCAGCAGAGAGTATGGAATTCAGGATGAATCCGGAAATCCTTGAAAGTTGTGATATCCTTCAGAGGTTCAAATACTTCACCGTAAAGTTCATGAGTCAGATCCACAGCACCTTTAGTGCCGTCCGAAAAACGGATGTGGATTACATACCCTTTTACGTACTTTGCTTCGATTACTTTAGGTATCATTGTCTTACTCCAATGGGGCTATCTTTTTCACAGGATGTCCCGCTTGAATCAGCTCCCAGGCTTCAAGAAGCTCTTGTTCGTGCAAATCAAGCCATTCTAAGACAAGCCTTAATGCCCGCTTCGGGAAGTCCCCATGAACGACACCATGTAGACCGCATGGAAATGCGGAGGAGGATGTTCACGAGGGAAAATGCCGATTACTATTCCCAAGAATCTCGACAATTCAGGCATAGAAGTATGCTACCAATATCTTACGCAATTTTCAACAAGATTCTACATATATGCCGAGCGCTCCGGCCGGAGGGGACATTTTATTCATTTTTACCGACAATCGCTTCTACGAATGATGGTCGCTTGAGATTCGTGGATATGTTATTAGAATTTAATCTTTTTCTCCTGCTTGAATTCGACTTCAGGTACATATCCATGCTATTATATACTGATTAAGGTTCCGGTACGATGATATTGGAAAAGTGTTTTAGTTAATAAGGAGGGCCTATGATCTATATAATAGTGTTTATCCTGGTGACTATCGGGATAATTGCCGGCCTCGTGTTGAGACCGGCATTTACAAAGGAGAAAGGCGGGAAGATTATCGCCTTCCTTGGCTTTTTCATCCTTCCCTTCCTGGCCCTGGGGATCGGCACGATGCTGCACCTCGAGCACTCAAAGACGACGGATTTCTGTCTTTCCTGCCACGTGATGGAGCCTTACGGGGAAAGCCTTTATATTGACGATAGCGACTACCTGCCGGCGAGCCATTTTCAGAACAACCGGATCCCCCGTGAGTCCGCCTGTTATGCCTGCCATGCCACTTACACCATGTTCGGGGGTGTGCAGGCCAAGCTGCGCGGCCTGAAACACGTCTATATCAATTATCTGGGAAAAATTCCAGAAGAAATTGAGCTCTACAGCCCTTTTGAGAATCGGGAGTGCCTGCACTGCCATGATGGAGCCAGATCGTTCGTGGAGAACGAGATGCATGTCGATATTTTAGCTGACCTCCGCGTAAATGCGGTTTCCTGTATTGATTGTCATAATCTGACCCATAACACTGCCGAATTGGAAAGCTTCAATTTCTGGCAAAGGAAGGAATAATAATGAGCGAAGATAGAATATTATTTAAACGATTTAGAATTGCCGGATTCCTGCTGATCGGAGGCCTGCTGGTAGAGATTGTCAGCCTGATCTGGTATCATCCCGTGGCCTTCTTGATTTATATCGGGGTAGGCGGCCTGCTGATGGGCGCAGGCATATTCCTTTACCTGTATACAATCGTCTCTCACTAGCTGATTAAGTGCTGCCTTTGTGGCAGAGCGTGCACTGCCTGTTGTTGTAAATCCGGTGTCCTGACGGAGCGGGTATGATATCCCCGCCCGGGTCATGGCACATGAGGCATTCTTCATAGCCGCTTAAGGGGTGAGCAATTTTATCGGCCCGAACCACCAGGGCGGCCGCAGACTGCTTCCAACCGGCCGGAGCGTGGCAGTCGCTGCAGGCCGCCGCAAAGTGGTTCGCCGGCGGCCGGTGACAGTCAGTACATTGATCGGACGGCTTCGCTTCCCCCCGGTGGCATTCGAAGCATAAGGCCTCGCCGTGTCTGCCCTCTAACGGGAAAGGATGAACGAAGGCAGGCTCAGCCTTAAAAGGCGCCCACGACTGGCCGTGGCAGGCCGAGGTGGCACAGAAGCTCGAATCGTCGCCGGCGTAGGTTAACTTACCGTGACAGGCAGTGCATTCCTCATTAGCCCGTATGCGGTGGTCAAAGATAAAACCCGGTTCAAGGTGGGAGGCGGGCTGGGAAAGGGAAGCGACCGGTATTTCCGGCGGGCTGTCTCCTTTGTTTACCGTCACCGGGATGGTGTGGCAGAGGTTACACTCCAGGGGAATTGCCTGCCCTTCTTTACTGACATGTTTGCCGTCGTGGCAGCGAAAGCAGCCGGAAAAATCTTTATGCCCGCTGTGATTGGGAAAGGACTCCCAGGTGATACCTGGTTTCCGGAAGATAAGCCGCAGAACCAGCTCCCGGGTCAGTTCCGAAGCATCTTTTAGCTCTTCACTATACTTGGCCGCGGCCGGATATTTTTCTTTGTAGCGGAGCTCAAGTGCCTCCGCCGCTTCTAAGGCGTCTTCCTGGCTGTCATAACCGGCGGTGAGCAGCTCGAATACCTCTTTCTTAATATAAGGAAGACCGGGATCGAGCCGGCCGTCCGCCAGGGCTTCATCGACGGCCTTTTCCGGAGTGAGAAACGGATGCCCCAGCCGGTTATGGCAGTCCAGGCAGTCCATAGTCTCCTTCTCAGAGGCTTCGATCTCTTCTATTGAAATAGGATCGTCTGTGTCATTGTATTCTATCG
>CAZERV010000077.1:0-15536 GCA_964514815.1 uncultured Spirochaetaceae bacterium
ATATGGGAACATCTTTAACTCCACTTTCACGCAGCCACGCTTTGGAAAGAACGGGCAAATCCTCCGAACTGCCGGAAAAAATCTGCACTGTTACCGAGAACCCGACCGATGTGTCACCTGGGAACGGATCGGGTAACTCCGGAAGCATTTCCGTAGGGACCTCCGTTTGGCTTGCTGCAGGACAAGAAACGGTAGTAGGAGTGGGAGGATTAAGGTATTGAGAATAGAAAAAGACAAGAAGCAACAGAAACAGAAATACCGCGATAATTGCTGATTTTTTAACGAGTCATATATTTCTCCTTTCAGATTCGGTCGCCAAAGATAGTCGATAGGCTTACCCACCCCAATGAAAGCAATGAATTCTAATACCTTCTCCATGTCTTTCCGTGAGAAACCCGTTTCCTTGAGTGTCTTAGGTCGATACAGTACCTCGCGGTATTCTTCAAACACCGTCACTGACAGTGCCATTTGAAGGTCTCCAGCGTATACCATCTGCAGAATTGCGTGAGAGGCTCCCGCGCTGCTGTACATTTCAATTTTTCATCCACTCCGTTGATGGCGGCGGTTCCATTACCGGCGGGGTCTGCCCTTCTGGAAACCAACCGGCCATTGTCATGCAGAGATTTTGATAGCTTTTAAAATCATGGATCTGCTGCTGCATTTCGTTAAATGCTGTTCAATTTCATGTTTGTGGCCAATAAGCAAGTCACAACGGCGACAGTAACGTTTAGTGTAGTTGAGTGCGATCAGATTCATCGGTTCGACGTGGATAAGTAAGGGCAGTTTGCGTTGACCTGTCTTGTTTTGGCAATCCGGACATCTGGAAAATCGCAATTCAGAATATGGATTGAGGCAAAAATTATACTTTGGCGGCAAGCAACCGAATTGTTTCCTTACTCCATTTTTCTCCATTTATTCTCTCCCGGAAAAATCGATTCTAATTACACTCCTGACCATTATAGAACTTAGCCGCTTCGCGGCAAATAGCCGTGTCTATTAGATCGACATTTGAATAAGAGAATGTAATCGGGGGCTGTCGGGTGTAATCGCGGCGCTTGGGATGGAAATACAGCGCGCTTGGCCTTAGGCGAAGGCTTGGCTGTTTCGGCGTTTCCACTTTACGTGCCCGTTTAGCCTTCCCCATAGCCTACGTTTCCGTAAGCCCCCCTTTTCATCCCGGACGGTCGGATTGCCCTAAGTGCAAACAATTCACATCTAGTGTTGACCATAGATACCAACACAGCGTTCGTGACAATTCCATCTCTGGGAAACAAGCATATTTTCAAATTCACAGGAAGGTATTTTATTGCAATAAATGCGACTATTCTTTTACAGAAAAACTTGAGTCAGTTTATCCTAGGCATATATATACGAAGAGATATCCATCCGCAAAGGACACAAGAACTACCAGGCTGTTATTTCCAATATCGGTGGTGGCTATGTTATTGATATGTTACCGGATAGGAAGAAGAGTACGGTGCTGAAATACCTGCAAAACCTGCCTAGAAGGGCTAAACAGCGCATTGTGTTTGTTTCTATAGACATGTGGGAAGGGTATTTCACTGCGACGCAGGAGGCATTACCTAATACAACAATAGTGATTGACCGCTTCCATGTTATGAAGAATTTAAATGCTGCAATAACAAATTGCCGTAGAGAGATTCAAAGGAATCTTCCTAAACTATTCCCGAAGAGCCATAAGTTACTGCCCGGCCGATAATGGGAATAACTACTTCCCTGAATCGTTCGAATGCCACCCCCAGTTCCTCAAGGTGCTTCCTGGCTTCCTGCCTTAGTTTTTCCCGCCCCGCCTCTTCCAAGCTTTTGGCCGCATCCCCAAGCCTCTTCGCCCCCAGATTCCAGGAGCCTCCCTTAATGGAGTGAGCCTCGATTCTTACCGCTTCGAAATCTTCACTGTCCAGCGCGGATCCGATCGTTTTAAGCTGGTTTTCCACTTTTTCGACAAAGGAGCCGAGCACTCTTTTCACCACATCCTCTCTTCCCATAAAAGTTTCCACCGCTTTACGATAGTCAAAAACCGGGTCGGTTTCTTCCTGAACAGGACCGGAGGTTTCGATTGCCGAGACATCCAGCCACTTCTGTAGGACCGGCAGCAGGTCTTTTTTCTTAAACGGCTTGGTCAGATAGTCATTCATTCCTGCCTCAAAGTACTTCTTCACTTCTTCCTTTAGAGCATTGGCGGTGACGGCAATAATCGGCGTCTTAATCCCCCTGGCCCTGATCGCTTTTGCCGCCTCATACCCGTTCATATTGGGCATCTGGATATCCATAAAAATAAGATGATAGGTTTCCCGGCCGGTCATCTGCAAAGCTTTAGCTCCATCGTCGGCCAGGTCCACCCGGTACCCGATCTTTTCCAGGATCGTCTTGAACAACTGCTGGTTCACCTCATGATCTTCGGCAACCAGGATTTTAAACATCTCCTGCCAGTGGGGAATTTCTTCTTCCAGAACTTCCTCGAGCTCAGCAGCCCCCACTTCAATCGGCTCAAGCTCAATATCACTGTTGATAACCTTGAAGACTCCGGTCAATAGCTCTCCTTTTTTCACCGGCTTGCCCAGGTAGCCGTCGAACCATTTAAGCAGCTTCATTTTTGCCTCATCACCGCTCCGCCCCGCCGGGGTCAGAAGAATGAGCCTGGCGCTGTTTAGGGATTTATCCGCATTGATTTCGCTGGCAAGCTGCCAACCGTCCATACGGGGCATGCGTAAATCAACGAGAGCCAGCCGGTAAGGATCTTGAGTTCCCGCCTGAGATCTTAAGGCCCCCAGGGCGGCTGGGCCGTCTTCCACTTCAGCGACCCGGCAGCCCCAATCTCTCAGATACTTCTTCATTATCGAGCGGGAGGTTTTATTATCATCGACCAGTAAGACCTTTAAGCCCTCGAAAAAATCCTTTGGAACATCCTTATAGAGATTATCTACGGCCTGCTTTTCCAGGACCACCGTAAACCAGAAGGTCGATCCTTTTCCCTCCTCACTCTCGACCCCGATCCTGCCCCCCATGAGCTCGGACAGTTTTTTGGAGATAGAGAGGCCTAACCCTGTTCCCCCGTACTTTCGGGTCATGGAGGAATCCACCTGGGAAAATGATCTGAAAAGCCAGTCTAATTTATGATTGGAGATGCCGATTCCGGTATCTACTACCCGGAACTTTATGGTAGACCGGTTGTCGTGATCTTCGATCTGTTCTACGAAGATATTAATTTCTCCCTCTTTTGTAAACTTTACCGCATTATTAAAGAGATTGACGATAATCTGCCTGAGCCGGACCGGATCGCCTCGCAGTAGATGCGGCACCAGGGAGTCAATATCGATAGAGACTTCCAAACCCTTTTTATGGGCTTCCAGGGTAACCAGGTCCACCGCATCTTCCACTATCTTATAAAGATCAAAATCGATCACTTCGAAACTCAACTTGCCGGCTTCTATTTTGGAAAAATCGAGAATGTCATTGATCAGGCTCAAAAGCACATCCGCAGAAAAACGAACCTGTTCCGTATATTCTCGCTGTTCCGCATCCAGCCCGGTTTCCAGAAGGAGCTCCGTCATGCCGGTAATCGTGTGAATGGGAGTCCTGATTTCATGGCTCATATGGGCCAGAAACTCCGACTTGGTCCTGGTAGATTCCTCGGCCACCTCTTTCGCTTTTTTAAGGTCCACCTCGCTCTTTTTCCACCTGGTAATGTCCTTTATCACTCCGAAAATGAGCAGGGGTCCGCCCTCCAAATCCCGCACCAGGGAGATGTTCAAACGGCACCAGGCCGGCTGACCGCTTTTCTTGAGGAAGCGATTTTCCATTTCGAAGTAGTCGTTCTCTCCCTCAACCAGGTCCTGAAAATTTTTCAGAAAGGTTGAGACATCCTCAGGATGGATAAGCGAAGACAGGTCCCGGCCCTGCAGCTCCTCTTTATCGCTGCCTGACATATTTTGCAGGCTCCGATTGGTACGGATAAATTCCCCTTCCCGGCTTAAGAGCGCCATCCCGATGGGAGAATGCTCGAAGAAAGACTGAAAAGTATTTTCAGAGCTTTCGAGCCGGCCAGGCTCCCGGGACAAAACGTCCACTTTTTTTTCATTTTGATTGAGCCGGACCGCATAGCTCAGGATCCGCTTAAGAATTCCCTCACTGAGCTCTGTCTTTACCAGGTATTCCTGGGCCCCTGCCAGAAGCGCTTTCCGGCCCGAATCAGAGCCCGGCTCGGTGAGGACGATCACGGGCAGGTTTTCTTCCCAGAGTGAAGATTTAAGAAACTTGAGGATCTTCTCCTGGTCTTCATGGGAAAAGAAAGTTAAATCTATCAAGATCACGTCTAAATCGGCACGGGAAAGGACCTCGGCTCCGGACTGGATATCCGGGGCGTAATAAATACGAATGGAAGCTTCCCGGCTAAGGCTTATGAATTCCTGGTCATTCCCAATCAACAGAATATTCATGGGAGCTAAAAATTCATGCGTAAGATTTCAACGGTCTTCTTTAAGATATTCTCCGGCTTCAGGGGTTTGATCATATAACTTTTTATCCCAAAACTCATTGCTTTTACCACCGTTTCTTTTTGGGAAAGGGCGGACAAAACGATAATCGGCAGCTCTATTCCGTTCTCCTTCAGGTGCTGGAGTACCTGAAATCCGTTCATTTCCGGCATCAAAAGGTCCAGAAATACCAGGTCGAAAGATGAGCTCTCCAGGGACTCGATAAACCTTTTTCCATTATCGAAAGTCTCAACCGGCCGGCCGGAATCCGAAAACACTGTCTTTATAAATTCCTGTATGACCGGATCATCATCCACCGCGGCAATCGCTATCTCCTTAGTCTGGCTTTCCAGGTTAAAAGGAGCGGCTTTTTCCGTTTCACTGTCAAAGCGTAAATGAATCGATTCCTCTTTTTCCGTCTTTGGACGGGACGCGGTCAGGAAGTCCTGCTTGACGATGCTTTCTCCTTCCTCGATAAATCCGGATACCTTGATCCCCAATAAGCCGTCCATGGCCTGGTTGATATTATCCGTAACTTCTATCTTTTTATATTCATCTATCCCGGCTATAAAATCTTTTACAAACCGGGAAGAAGTGAGTATTCTCACAGACCGGACCAGGGACCCGGTGGTTTCCAGGACATTGTTAAACAAAGCCTTAAGCTTCCCTGAATCCGCGCCGGTCAGGTTGATGTCCGACATGATGATGAGGATTTTCGGATGTTTCCGCTCGTATAATTCCAATAATTCAGTGATTTTATATTTCAATAAATCTATTTTCTCCTGATTCAGTCCCCTGGCCACTTCGATGAAGAGGATCTCCTCGTTAAAATGAGCTTCAATGATACAAGGGGTGGTATCGATCTCCAGATTAATACCCAGGGCTTCGGAAACCGCACCGAGCAGGGCATCAATCTTAATGGGCTTGGTAAGAAATTTTTTCACGTTATACTTAGCCACTTCGAGGATCCGGCTTTTGTCGATCTTGTTGGAAGCCATGATGACCGGAATCCCGGCCGTATTCGGGTTGCGGTCCTTTTCCGCCAGTATTTCCAGGCTGCTTTTTCTGGACAGGTAGTAATCCATAATAACCAGGTCCGGTACGTTTGAGCGCAACTTAACCAGGCCGTCAAGGCCGTTGATAGCCGAAAGCACCTCGAAAGCGTATTCCGAGAGTTTTTCTTTCAGGTACTTTCTGAACAGAGGAGATTCATCGATAATCAGCACCTTTTTCACAATATTCAATCATAGCTCTCGTTTCAGGATGAGTCAAGTTTTGAATTTTCCCTTACCGACTCTTGAAATCATAATTCTTTAATGTCATTATAATTCCATGGGCCGGTACAGGAAAGAATTATCTCTCCTGGTTATAATCTTCTCTTTTTTAATCTCCTGCTCTCTTAATAAATTGGCGGTGGACATACTGGCCGATACCCTTGCCGCCGGCGGAGGAGGAACGGTCTTTACCGGGGATGATGACCCGGAGCTTATCGGGGATGCCCTTCCCTTCGCCCTGAAAATGTATGAGCTGCTTCTGGAGCAATCGCCTGATAATGAGAAACTGCTCTTGACGACCGGAAGCGGATTTATCATGTATGCCAACGTTTATGTGCAAACCCCGGCAGACATGCTTTCCGAAATAGAGTTCAAGAAACAGGCAGAGCTCCGCCGGCGGGCGAAGCGCTTATACTTGCGCGGCAGAGACTATGTGCTGGAAGCCCTGGAGCTGAGACATCCCGGTTTCACCGCCCTGGTTGAAGAGGACCGAATGGCGGAAGCTCTGAAATCTACAATTCAGGAGGATGTCCCCTATCTGTACTGGGCTGGAGCCGGCTGGGCGGGCGCCTTTTCAACCGATACCTTCGACATGGAGCTGCTGCTTACAGTTTCCAGGGCCATAGCCATGATGAAGCGGGCCCTGGAAATGGATGAAGAGTTCATGGACGGTACTATCCATGAATTCTTCATCTCCTATTATGGATCGGTGCCCGAGTCCATGGGAGGCGGGGAAGAAAAGGCCCGCTATCATTTTCAGAAAGCCCTGGAGATTTCGGGAGGATTAAAAGCATCGCCTTACATCGCCCTGGCAACCAGCGTGTCCGTAAGGAATCAAGATGCCGGTGAGTTTAAGGATCTTCTCACCGAGGCCCTGGCTATTGATCCGGACAGCAGCGTCGAAAACAGGCTGGTCAATATTTTGAGCCGCCGCAAGGCAGAGTGGCTGCTCGAGCACGTGAGCGATTATTTCCTGCTGGAGCCGGGAAGCGAGGAGAACCTTGAGGACTTTTAAAAGGAGCCGTTAAGCCATGAAATTACTAAAAATATCGATAATTACACTTATCGCAATTCTTTCCTTAAGTATACCGGCTGTTTCAACGTCGGCCTTAACCATCAAGCTGGGCACGCTTGCCCCGGAAGGCTCACCCTATGATAAGGCGCTCAAGCGCATCGCCGCAGAATGGAACGTCATCTCTAATGGCCGGATCACCATTAAGATCTACCCGGGCGGTATTGTGGGCGGCGAATATGACATGATCCGCAAGATGAGGATCAACCAGCTCCAGGCCGCCGCTATCACCGGTGTGGCCATGAGCCAGATTGCCATAGATACGATCACTTTTCAAATTCCTTTCCTGGTAAGAACGGATGAAGAGCTCGATTATGTTTTAGAAAAAATAAGACCCACCTTGGACAGCAAGCTTGCCGAAAAGGGATTCAAGATTTTAGCATTCACCAAGGCCGGTTGGGTGCATATCTTCGCCAGGTACCCGGTGGTTACCCCGGAGGACCTCATGAGGCAGAAGATGCATGTGTCGGAAGGCAATTCCGCTCTAAATATGGCCTGGCGGGAAATGGGCTTTCATATCATCCCGCTTCCCGCCACCGAAGTCGTGCCTGGCTTACAGAGCGGCATGATCGATGCCTTTACCACTACCCCCCTGCTGGCCGCGGCCATGCAGTGGTTCGGAATCGCCCGGAATATGAGCGAGCTGAGATGGGCGCCCATGACCGGGGGGATCGTCATCTCCCAGCGGGCCTGGAAGAGGATACCGAAAGAGCTGCAGCCCAAGCTGCAGGCCGCCATCCCGGCCATTATGGATGATATGTACAAAGAAACCATGGAGATCGAAAAGCAGGCTCTGAAGATCATGCTGGAAAACGGGTTGGTTATAAACCCCGTCCCGCCGGAAGCTGAAAAACAGTGGAAAGAATTGGTCAGGAGGGGATTCAATATCCTGGTTGGAAAAACTTTTTCAAGGGAGGTTTATGAGGCGGTAGAAGGCTACCTGGAAGAGTTCAGGAACAATAATGCCAGGTAAGAAAAGCTTTCAAGCTCTTCATCATGTCGAAAACGGGCTGGCCGGCCTCTCCCTGATTCTGATCGCTCTCTTTCTCACCCTGGAGATCTTCGCCCGTAAACTGTTCAAAACCAGTCTGCCGGGCTCCGGAGATTATATCTACCACCTGATACTCTGGATCACTTTTTTAGGCGGCGCCATCACTTCCCGGGAAGACAGGCACCTTTCTCTTTCGGCTGGAATCGAGCAGTTTAAGGACCCTTTACGGCGCTGGATTCTCACGGCAACCGGTTTTATCGCCGCCACGATTACCACCGCCCTGTTCTGGAGCTCCCTATCCCTGGTATTGATCGGTTTTGATCCGGCAAGGAAAGTCGGAATTGTGCCCATCCGATTAGTCGTCCTGATTATACCGATCGGATTCGGGCTGATGGCCCTTCGTTTCATTTTCCACGTACCCGGAAAAAGGGCGAACAGGCTGATCGCCGGCCTGGGACTGCTTTTAGGCACGCTCTTCGCCTTCAGCTCCATCGTCAATATTCTATATGCCGTTTTTTTTGAGCTTCCTCCTTTCACAGATACCCTGGCGGAACTGGCCTATTCGGCGGCAAACTTCCTGACCCTTCCGGGTATCGTTATACTGGCCGCCTCCGCCCTGTTCGGCACTCCGATCTTTATCATACTCGGCGGCATCGCCTACCTTCTGTTTCTCAGGTCCGGCGGGGCCCTGGAAGTTATTCCTTCAGAAGCCTATACCATGCTCACCGGATCGATCATTCCGGCGATCCCTCTATTTACCCTGGCCGGCTTTATCCTGTCCGAGAGCAAAGCCGGAAAGCGCCTGGTGAGACTGTTTCAGGCTTTTTTCGGCTGGCTTCCCGGCGGTTTGACCATTATGGCGGTCCTGGTCTGCACCTTTTTCACCACCTTCACCGGGGCCTCGGGTGTGACCATTCTGGCTCTTGGCGGTCTTCTCTCCTATATCCTGGTCAAGAGCGGCAGATATTCGGCCAGGTTCTCCATCGGCCTCCTTACCGCCTCCGGGAGCATCGGGCTCCTCTTCCCACCCAGCCTTCCCATAATCCTCTACGGGGTAACGGCCCAGATAAACATCAAGCACATGTTCGTAGGGGGCGTTTTACCGGGCATATTCCTGGTACTGACCCTATCCATCATCGGGATAATTACGGCAATCAGGAATAAGGTCTCCCGGGTTCCCTTTAGAATCAAAGAAGCCCTGAGCTCGGTCAGGGAATCGATCTGGGAGATTTTTCTCCCGGTCATTATCATCCTGGGTTATTTCCTTGGCTTTACCACCCTGGTGGAAACCGCGGCCGTGGCGGTCATCTATGCCATCATCATTGAGGTCTTTGTCAACCGGGATCTTACCCTCATGGATTTGCCTGCAGTCTTTATGAAATGCATCCCCATAATCGGGGGAGTGCTGATGATCCTGGCCGTTTCCAAGGGCCTCTCCTATTATATAGTGGATGCGGAAGTGCCCATGCGCTTAAGTGAATGGACCAGGGCAAACATTCACTCCAGGTACCTTTTCCTTCTGCTGTTAAATATAGCCCTGCTTATCACCGGCTGCTTGATGGATATCTTTTCCGCCATCGTGGTCGTTGTGCCCCTGATCATTCCCCTGGGTGAGCTTTTCGGCATCGATCCCATTCATTTAGGGATCATCTTTCTGGTCAACCTGGAGCTGGGCTACCTCACCCCCCCGGTCGGGCTCAACCTCTTCCTGGCTTCCTACCGCTTCAACGAGCCGCTGGCTAAGATTTACAGGGATGTTATTCCCTTCTTCCTGGCCCTCCTGGTCACGGTGCTTTTGATTACCTATATTCCCTGGATCTCTACCGGGCTTCTCAAGGTGATTCATTTTTGAGCAGCGAAAAGAGCAATACAAAAAAATAACTCAGCCCGGCAGCCATAAACACGAAGGAGATGCCCCGGAACATGGCCAGCGGCACGGCCAGAACAGAAGCCAGCACGGAAGCGACCCCGTTTACCGCCCAGCCGTAGGCCCTGATTTCCGGCCCTTTAAGAAACAGACGCAGTCCCGCCGGAAAAGGCACGCCGATCAGGAAAGACACCGGGAAGAGAAGCAGGAGCGCTAAAAGCACCTGCCTGATTCCTGAAAGCCCGAGCAGAAAATTCATTACCGGCCGAATAAAAATAAAAATAATTCCCAGGCAAAGCGTCAGGGCAGCAAGGGCTCCGGCGAGCGCCTTACCGTTCCACCTCCAAGAAACCGCCCCGCCCAATCCGGAGAAGATCAGGACAACGGTTAAGACGACTACAAAGGCCACCACGTGGTTCTCAAAGAGCAGGGTATATTCCTGGATGAAACCCATCTCGGCAAACATGAAGCCGGCTCCGGAAAGGAGGAAATAGAGCAAAATTTTCAGGTTTCCATGACCGGACCCGGAGTCCCGGACGGGCGCCTTTTTCGGCAGGAGAAGCGGGGGGAGAATGAGCAGGGCGAGCCCGACCAGGAGCGCTTCCAGCAGGACCGCCGCAACCACGATCTCTCCGGACACCAGGAGGGTGTAAAACCTGCTTCCGGTGCTGCGGTATAAATCCTTCCAGTAAAGCCATCTTATAAAGCGGTTGGGAAAGGGACGGTCATCGGTGGAGGGCGATACATCCAGGAAATGACCCCGGAAAAACTTAAGTTCCCTCCCCTCTTCGAGGGCTTCGATCGTCTCCTTTACGGCCCTGTACAGGTAGGGCTCATCGTAGACATTGAACCGGTTCGCCTCCGGCCCTGTTATCCCGGCATAATAAACCAGGTCGAAGTTCAAGCGGCGGCAGAAATCCTTTACCCGCTCGATGTCCGACCTTTCGAAAGGGGAGGGAGAGACGAGCAGGGTATAGCTGTCCCAATTGCGAATCATGATCAAATGCCGGCCCGGGCTTCTTACGCCGGGGCCCGAATAATCCGCCAGCGCAGTAAAGGCCGAAGAAGCCATGCGCAGCGAATCCGAAGGCGGCAAATGAAGCTTTCTGGAGAGCACCAGGATTCCGCCGGCTTTCAGGTGCCGCAGATACTCCTCGAACGCCTCGACCGTAAAATTATACTCCTGGCTCAAACTGGCCATCCCGGGAATGGATGCACCCCAGTTTTCTAGCTGGATTAAATCGAAGCGGTCTGCATGCGCCCTTAAATAATTCCGTACTCCTGCAGCCTCGACCTTCAGGCCCGGAAGCTCATACTCCTGCCTGATGGCTTTGGCCGCTTCAGGGTGCGGGGTGAGCACGGTTATTCTCTCTGCGCCGCCGGAAAAGGCACAGGGTAGGCTCAATCCGCCTCCCTGCTGGACTATGAGGACATCCCGGGCTTCCTGCTGCAAAATATAGCCGGCGTAGGAAAGCGTATAACGGGCAAAGCTTAAAGCGGACGGATCGCCCGCATCGTAGAGCACTAAAAGCTCATCGGCGTCCAGAACCAGTGCCTTTTTATGACTGATCGGGTCCTGGTACTTCAGGCTGAGACCGGGGGCGAAACGGGTGTAAGGGCTTTCCAGGAAATCCACCCTTCCCCTCAAGGTATTGGCGCTCCCGGTCACCCTGGTGCGGGGAAACATCAAGGCCTGGGCGAGAAGTTTATAAGGGGAGGGCTTAATTTCCAACAGGACGCCGCCTCTGAAAGCCAGGAAAAAAGTGAGCAGGGCCGCCAGGAGAAGCGAAAGAAAGGAAACGATAGACCCCTTTCTTGCGGCCGGGATCAAGAGCAGGAGGGGGAAGAGTGCCGAAAGGATGATCAGTCTTCCTTCACCCAGGAGGGGAAGAAGAAAGGCCGGCAGGAGAGCCCCGCATGCGGAACCGCTCATGGAGGCAAAATAAATCCAACCCGACTTCTCCGGCCTGGAAGCGTAAGCCAGGGCGATGATCAGCCCGGCAAAGAAGAAGGGGAACATCAAAATCAAGTAGGTAATGAAAAGATATAGGACCTGCTGCCATTGGAGGGGCATTCGAAAATAATCGAGCGGAATACGGCTGACAATGAGAAAGGAACCCGCGGCTGCCAGCGAGTAAAGAATCAGGAGATACCTCTGCCGGCCGGTCCCGGAAAATTTCAAGATCGATCCCGGCCGGCGGCTCTCCAGGAGACTCAATGCGCTTCCGGCGGCGGCAAAACCGAAAAGGACGATACTGATGACCATAAAGGAGAGATGATTCCACTGGGAAATCGAGAAGTAGCGGGTCAAAAGCACTTCATAGCTCAATGACGAAAGAGAAATGATAAAGACAGGCAGGTAGCTCATTAATCCGATTTTTTGAATGCCTCTCCGGTCATGGGAACGAAGATAACTCCGGTAATATTTTTAACGGTATAATCTCCCTTTCTTTTGGTAACTAAAACCAGGTTTTGAAAACTGAACGGATTTCCCAGCGGCAGGATCATCCGCCCTCCCTCTTTCAACTGCTTTAGAAGAGGCGGGGGAATGTGATTAACCGCTGCCGTAATCATGATGCAGTCGAAAGGCGCCTGCTCTTCCCAGCCGTAGTAGCCGTCGCCGCCCCTGGTCATGATATTACGAAAACCGAGAGATTTCAGCCTCTCCGCGGCGCGCCGGTAAAGAACCTCCTTAATCTCAATGCTGTAAACCTCCCCGACAATTGCTGCGAGTACTGCCGCCTGGTACCCGGACCCGGTGCCGATCTCCAGCACCTTATCGGTCTGCTTCAAGTTCAGGCTCTCTGTCATCAGGGCCACGATATATGGCTGGGAGATTGTCTGCCCTTCACCGATTGGAAGCGGGTGATCCTCGTAGGCGCCTGGCCGGGAGTTAAGGGGAACAAACAGATGCCTGGGTACTGTTCGCATGGCCTTTAAAACCTCCCGGTCACCAATGCCCCGGGCTTCAATCTGGTGTTTGACCATGGCTTCCCTTTTTTCCTGATCTTTTTTCGATTCCTCCCACCCCGGGAGGGAATAGGGAAAAATCCAGAAGAGGAGAAATATAAGGCTTAATAGTTTTACCTTCATGGTATTACCCTTTTTCCAATAGTACTACATATCTTGAGAAAAAAAAAGTTAAAATTGATGAGCCTTTCAAATTAAAGTATAGTTCCTTTACCGTGGAGCCGGTGAGGATTGTTGAGGTAAAAAACAGGAAAGACCTCAGGCAGTTTGCCTTTTTCCCGAAAGCGCTCTACAGGGGCGATCCATACTGGGCGCCTCCCCTCTGGAGCCAGGAAAAGGGAGCCTATAACGAAAAAAACCCCATCCTTTCTCAATCGGACTATGCCCTCTTTCCGGCTCGCCGGGAAGGCCTGGTTGTGGGCAGGAACCTGGTCTATATAGACCATACCTTTACTATAACGATTTCTGCCTCGATCTGGGCTTTCGAAAAGTAAAGGACCTGTTGGCTTACGAAGCCAGACCAAAAAAAGAATATAAGATTCCGGCAAGGTTTTCCGATTTTGCCGAAAAGCTTCTTTCCAGAAAGCCAAACCTTACTTTAAGAAGAATCAATCGTAAAAATCTGCTCTCCGATGCCGAACAGATCTGGAAGATTTCAAACACAGCCTATCAAAACAACTGGGGGTATGTGCCTCTCAACCGGGACGTTTTAACGGACATGATAAAGAAGCTCAAGATCATCATGGATGAGGATGCCATCTGGTTTGTCGAAGATGCCGGGACCCCGGTCGGGTATGCCCTGGGATTTCCCGATCTGAACGTAATCTTAAAGAAGATCAAGGGCAGGCTCCTGCCTTTCGGTTTTGTGAAACTGCTTACGGGCATCAAAAAAGTGAAGGATTACAGGCTGTTCGGCCTGGCCGTGCTTCCGGAATATCAAAACCTGGGGCTGGACGTGCTTCTTTATATGAAGCTGTACGAAGCCCTGTCGCCGAAAATATTGCGCCTGGAAGCCAACTACATCCTCGAAGACAACGACGGGATCCGCAATTCCCTGGAAAAACTGAACCTCGAGCACATTACCACCTACCGGATATACGAAAAATCACTGGCGGGGTGGCCAGGATCGGTTACCTGACCAAACAGATCAAAGAAGACAGGGTAAATGTCTTGTTTTTAACTTCCGGAGATGATTTTATCGGACCGTTCTTCAGAGCATTCCATGGAATACCGGAAACACTTTTTTGGGATCATATAGCCGATGTATGGACCCCGGGAAATCACGAATTCGATCTTGGCCCTGAGGTTTTCGGAGAGGCCCTCTCTTATGCCACCATTCCTGTTACCTGCGCAAATCTGGATTTGAGCCGGGAACCGGCCTTAAGGGGAAAGATGGTTCCCTCCCTGGCGACCGGGTAGAAGTATACACTGATTTAGAAGCTATTGCCAGGGAAATGGTCAAAGAATTAGAGAGAAGAGGAGTGAACACTCCATCTCCTCGATGAGAAGGTTCCCAAAGACCCCTTTTTACAGATGCTTTTAGGGAAAAGTTTGCAGTAGACGTGGCCGTAGCAAACGGCGGAGGCATAAGAGGAGATAAAATATACTCAAAGGGAGAAATTACCTCTGCAACACTTCAGGAAATGCATCCCTTTGGAAATACAATTGTAATAGTAAAACTTACAGGCGCCCAGTTAAAACAGGTGCTTGAGAGGGGAGCTGCCGCTCTAGCCGGTACCACTGATAACAGGGCGAAAGACAACCGTCCTCCATCAGGCGCTTTCCTTCGTCTCCGGGCTAAAAATGACGATCGATTTGAGGAACAGGCCCCAGGAATTGGATTCAGAATCAAAACCAACCAGAATCGCTGTCCGGGGGGAAACGGTGATGGATATTAGATCGATGGAAAACCCCTTGAAATGGCAAAAGAATTTACCATGGCCACCGGTAATTTTACGGCAGCGGGCGGAGATGGATATATCATGCTCAAAAACCTTCAGGCTGATAAGAAATACGATACAGCAATTACAATACCGGAAGTCCTTGAAGAGTACGTTAGAAAGCATTCGTCCATTCAGCTTGAGTTGGAAGACAGAATAACAATAATCGGCAGTTAGTTGGATAAAAAGGGGCTGTTTCACTAACCGGACAGCCCCTTTTAAGTCCACCGGATCCTGAAGCGCTTCTTTTACTGTGGAAAACTCTATTCCCTGTTCAATGAGGTGATCGCGTGCGGGGATACCCAGGATATGCTCGATTTCTTCCCTGGTAAGTCCCCAGTCTCTCAGCTCGGTGAACGGGATCTTGACCCGGACCTTAGTGTCTTCACTGGATGCTTCGCGGCTCTCGGTTGATGTTGGTTTCAGGCCTGAAAGATCGAAGATCCACGCTTTTCTACAACTTGCAGGCTCAGTCTTTCTCCCTCAACCTGCAGGTTTCATCGGCATACTCCCAGCGCAGCACCTCGCGGTCATCGACGAATTACATCCGCAACCGAAGTTCTTAAAGCAAAAGTCCAACACAGGATAGATTCGGACGCTGGACTTGATTATTTTTTGCACTGAACACTCAAAGATTTTAAAGGTAATAGTCTAAAACACTGTAGAAACCTGGAAAAATAAGTCCGTGCGTCTATTTTTCCAAAATTCCCCAATGCAGCGCTATACGTATAATTTTTCCAGGTATCCTCGCAAGTCCCGGGCAAACCTTGCCGGGGTTCGAATATACTCGGCCCCATTGTCTCAAAACTCCCAATATTATTATCTTTTCTTATCCAGTGCCTCGGTTATTTGCTGGAGCCGCGGTTCAAGATTAATATTAGACTTGTTGCATAACCGCCGGAATTCCCTGGAATCGGAGGTAAAAGGTA
>CAZERV010000078.1:0-15407 GCA_964514815.1 uncultured Spirochaetaceae bacterium
ATGATATAAATTAAATGGTCTGTCAATCCACCGTATCCCGGCCTTAAGCTTTTAGATAACGTTTCCCATTATCTCCCGGGCGGCCTGGAGGTGAGCCTTTGCCGCCTCGTTCCAGTGGTAGAAATGACTCTGGTAAAAGTCTCCTTTTGCCCGCCGGCTATGTTTTTTAAGCAGTGTTGAGCGGTAGAGCAGTGCATTCCTCAGCCAGAGCAGTTTATCGTATCCGGTAAAAAACTCTTCTTCCGGCCAGTCTTCATCCAGGTACACTGCCTCCCGCAGCCATTCCTCTCTATCGTAGTTCTGGATATTCGTTTCAATAATGAAGTCTAAAATACTTTCCTCAAGGCTCTTCCCCCTCCCCGGCGGGATAAGCCGGGTGAAGAGTTCCTCCATTACCCGCTCCGCACCATCAAAGGGCCTTCGGTTGTAAGTGCAGAGGTACCTGTATATTTTATCGGCGGCCTGGCCAAAACGCTTCCTGTTGCTGATGCGGCTGTAGGGAGCGGCAAGCCTGGGATCGGTCCACTCAAGCTCAAGCTCATCCGGCGTCTTCAGGACCTGGGCGTGCCCGATACCGGGTATGAAAGAGCCTTCATCAAGAATGTTCCAGTTTTCAAGATTCCCGGAAAAATTCTGATGGGCCCATGAATCAGCAAAAGTATGCAGACCTATACCGATCCGGTAGAGGTTATGGGTTTTAAGCGCCCTGATGAGGAGTTCTTTTACCCCGGGAGAATTGGGTGTACAGCTAAATGGATTCTTTTTCCCGTCCATTCGAGAGGAACCGGGATACTCGGGGTCGCCGGGGAAGAAATGGAATGGCATATAAACATTCTTTGGAAATGAATCGTCCCACCAGCCGTAATTTTGGGTAACAATCGTGCTATACTGATCTCTGCCCGTGTCTATTGTATTGGCGATTATGTTATTGTCCAGAAATTGCGAAGAATAGGCGATTATCAACGCTTCATCTTCAGGAAGGCCCGCTCTAATAGAGAGGAAGTAAATAATATAATAATGAAATTCCACATTCATTTAAAGATTGATTTAAAGAAATCCTCAGCCTGTTTCTCAAAAACTTCGAGATCTTTACCGATTTTAGTAATGGTCTCGGTAAGAGGATCTTTTGAGGCCTCGATGTCTTCTTTATACCGTTGGGCTGCATCGGCGAATTCCTTCATTACATCATCCGCTTCATCTTCCTGTCGTCTTTTATACTTACCGGAAAGAATGTCTTCGTAACTGCCCGAGTCAAGCCAGGACTTCAATTCGGCCAGGCGAAGCACCGGGAATGGATGAGATTTTCCCAGCAGGTTTAAGAGCTTATATACGCTGTCGAGAATGTCTCCACCGCTTTCGTATTCAGACGCCTGGCTGAAGAATTCATCGAGGCTCATCTCGCTGAGACGGGCTCCTCCGGCCAATTTCATAAGAACCGTGTATGATGAGTTAGGATCCTGGCCTACCAGCAGCCCGGCTCTGTCTGCGCTCATTTCGCTCTTGCGGTCCCATTCCTTCAGCGCAGCGACGATTGCCTGTAGAGCCAGAGCGGCTCCGGGAATCGGGATGGCCAGGGCAGATATATTCAGAATCAGCAAGAGCAATGTTTTATACAGGGCATGACCGCTCAGGCAGTGGCTTACCTCATGGCCGATTACGGCAAGAAGCTCATCGTCGGAAAGACGCTCAATTAATGAGCTGTTGACTATTATGAAGGGGTTTTTCACCCCGACAGTCTCCGCGTTCATGAATGGGTCCTGGGATATGTACACTTCCGGAACCTTCTGCACATCCAGGACGTCACAAGCTTCTCTTACCAGGTTATGTATTTTGGGAAACTGGCGCTCGGAAACCCGGATAGCGGAAGCCAGGAAAATCAGGCGAAAGGACTTTTCTGTGGTCATTCCCATTAGCTTCTGTAAGAGCTCGCCGAACCCGGGTACGCTTCTGAGAGCAGCCAGCGCAGCCCGGTCGGCGGGATGCTCCCATGATTTTGAACTGATATCACGTAAATAACGCTTGACTTTCATAAGGGCTTCTCGTCTAGAGTTTATACCCTCTCCCGGGATGATTCAATATATTGCGGTCTTAACTTTATGATCTTATTTACATTCAGACCATTTTTCAATTATAGTGTTTCCCAGAACAGGAGGTATGACATGGATTTTTATATCGAGCACGGGCCGGTATTCACGACCTTGAGGATTGCCATGAGAGCGGGAGAATCCTTCCGAGCGGAGCCGGGAGCCATGGTTTCAATGTCGCCGGTCATTGAAATTCAGGCTAAAGCGGCCGGAAAAGGCTTATTCGGCACTCTAAAGGCGGCGGTCGGAGGCGAATCCCTTTTTGCCAGCCTCTACACCGCCGAAAGCGGCAATGGTGAGCTGGTTCTAGCTCCGCCCGTTCCCGGCGATGTGATACGGATGGACCTCAGCAATCAAACCATCCTCGCCCAGGGAGGAGCCTATATGGCCGGAAGCCCTGATTTTGAGCTTTCGACCCAGGGTTCGCTGAAAGCCATGATTTCGGGCGAAGGACTTTTTCTCTCGAAAATATCCGGCAGCGGCGCCTTATTTCTCAATACCTACGGGGCCTACTATGAAAAAAAACTTAGTCCAGGAGAATCATACCTGGTAGACACCGGGCACATTGTCGCTTTCGAAGAATCGATTCAATATAAAATTAAGAAGGCGGCAAAAGGCCTCTTTTCTACCCTGGCATCCGGAGAAGGCCTGGTCTGCGAGTATCACGGTCCGGGCAAAATATGGGTTCAAACCAGAAATCTTTCAAGCTTTGCCAAACTTCTTTATCGTTTTATGCCAAAGCAGAAAAATTAATCCTTTTGATGATGAGGGGATATTTATGGAATTTTTCGAGCTTATTCAAAAGCGCTACAGCGTTCGGGCTTATAAACCGGATCCGGTGGAGGATGATAAATTAAAAAAAGTCCTCGAGGCGGCCGTGTTGGCCCCGACTGCAGCGAACAGGCAGGCTTTTCAAATAATCGTGATACGGACAGCCGGGCGGGAGGAAGAGTTAAAGCGCATCTACAATCGAGACTGGTTTGTGCAGGCCCCGCTGGTAATCTGCGCCTGCGGAATTCCTGAGCAAAACTGGGTGCGCCGGGACGGAAAAAACTACAACGATGTCGATGTGGCAATTGTCATGGACCACCTGATTCTGGCGGCCGCCGATCTGGATTTGGGGACCTGCTGGATCGGCGCTTTTTATCCGGATGAGGCCCGCCGGGTGCTGGGACTGCCGGACAATGTGGAACCGATCGCTCTTACCCCCCTTGGATACCCGGCGGACCAACCGAAGCCTAAGCGGCGCAAGATGTTGTCCGAGCTCGTTCGCTATGCAATACCGCTCAAAAATCTTGATTCTTAACAAGATTTTTGTAAAATTACAATCGGAGCCCATTGCGGTCGAAGACCGCAATGGGCTAATAATCCTTAATAATCTCGTTATTTTAAAGCCATGAATAAAAGCAGTTGCCTAAAAGTAAAAATCGCAGTAATTTTTTTCCTGGCCGCGGCTGCGGCATCCTTTTGCCAGACCACGGTGCTCGAAGGGCGCCTGGAGCCCGGGGATACCAGGCTGGGAAAGTACTTCGATGTCTACCCCATGTATTTTAAAACCGGCCGGCAGATCATCGCTACTCTGACCTCATCCGACTTTGACGCCTATCTCTTTGTTGAATCGCCGGGCGGTGTAGAAAAGGAAAATGATGATTACGGTGAAGATGAGACAGGCTCCCGTTTGGAATTCGTTACCACCGAGAGCGGCGAATGGAAGTTCAAGGTTACCTCCGGCGACGACGGGGGGAAGGGAAATTACAAGCTGACAATCACAAAAGAATATCTAGGAGAAGTTTCGGTCTATTCGGGCGTTCTGGATAAAAAGGACTCCATTGCCTTGAAGGGCGAATATTACGATGAGTATACTTTATCTCTTGAAGCAGGTCAGCATGTTCTTATTGAACTGAGGTCCGATAATTTCGATACCTATCTTTTTCTTGAAAAACCGGATGGATCAGAAGAAGAAAACGATGACTACAACGATTTAACTAATCTATCGCGTCTTGAGATAATCACAGATAAGGCCGGTGACTACATAATAATCGTTACCACATACGAAAGCGGGGAAACCGGGAGTTATACCCTCAAGGTATACACCTGGAGCAGTGAAAATTTTCATCCTGTTCCTTCCTCCACTTAAAAAAGGTAATCGAAAAGACAGATAAGCTCATCTTCGTTCTTTAGAGGGTTATTGCTGTCCAAAGGGCCTTGCAGGCAGAGGGCGCCCGTATAACCGGGATACGGCCTTATATCTCTGACTGACCGGCGGGAGTCGGAACTCAATATCATATCCGGGTCAAAAGCTGCAATGCCCAACCCCCGGGCTTTGACAGCCGCTTCCTTACGGGTCCAGAAGGTTAAAAGCATTTTCAGCTTCTCTTCCCCGGCCAGGGGGCGGAGTAGCCTGTTCTCTGCCGGCGAAAAAAAATAATCCGAGATCATGTTTATCCGCCCGATTTGTTTCTCCGTGCATTCTCTCAATCTTTCAATATCGACCCCCACCTCCCGGCTATCGGCAAAGGCGATGAGCGCGGCATCGTGAGAATGGGACATGTTGAACCGGATATTCTTACCTGCAGGCTTCGGGGCCAGGAAAGGCTTTCCCCATGGACCATACTGGAATCGCAGCGCTTCGGGCGCTTCCTCCAGGTAAAAACCCAGCACCTTTCGTAAAGCTCCGTGCCGGACCAGGAAACGCCTCTTATCTCTTTCGAAATGAAACCTGCCCGCCCTTTCTCGCTCATCCTTTGAGAGCAGTTTGGTAAGCTGCATCACGACATCTACCGGCTGTTCCAGCGCAACACGCCAGACATGCGCCTGCCCTGCTGTTATTCCCGGTCGGAGAGGCGGGGAGCGCCACATCTTCTTAATATAACAGATTAAAATGCTTTGGCAAATTGTAATTCCATGGGCGTTTGCACCTTGACAAGGCATTTGATTGTCTATATGCTAGTAATTCTTAAAAATATTGTTTTTCCGAAAATATTTTAGTCCAGAGCGGCCATAGGCCGTGATGGGAATATTAGCCATACTTATATTAAATTGAAGACAGGAAAAACTGTGAAAAACATGAAAAAGAATCCCTATGAAGTAAGAATCGTAATTACCGGGCTCGGGACGATCAATCCCATAGGCAACAATGTTGAAGAATATTGGGAGAACCTGGTTAAGGGAAAATCGGGAATTAGGCGGGTAAAAAATTTTAACTTAGACGATTACAGTGTGAAGATAGGCGGAGAGGTCGATCTGCCGGATGTCACCAGGTATTTTAAAGCGAAAAAGATGATAAAACGGCTCGACCGCTATATTATTTTCGGTCATGTGGCGGGATGCCAGGCGCTTGAGGATGCGGGAATCGATATCGATGCGGCGCCGCACCGATATGGGTCCATTAGTGGAACCGGGGGCGGAGGAATCATCGCCCATTATGATAATATTAAAAAGATAGTTAATATCGGTATCCAGGCCGCTTCACCTTTCTATGTTATCAATGCTATCCCCAATACGGGCCCCGGCTATTTTGCCCAGGAATGGAACCTCCAGGGGCCCTGCTTCTCGGTTAGCTCGGCCTGCGCGTCCGGCAACCATGCCATCGGCCTTGCCTCATCTCTCATAAAGATGGGCATGGCGGATGCCATATTCGCCGGCGGGTCAGAAGCGACGGTCTACTATAACGGCATGGCCGCTTTCGGAAACATAATGGCTCTTTCGGAGCGCAATGATTCCCCGGAAACGGCCAGCCGGCCTTTCGACAGGGACAGGGATGGTTTCATATTGAGCGAAGGCGCAGGTGCGCTCTGTATTGAAGAGCTTGAGCATGCAAAGAAGCGGGGGGCGCATATTTACGGCGAGATTGCCGGCTGCGGCTTTAGCTGTGATGCCCATGACCTGATTGCCCCCCATACCGACGCCCGCGGCGCGGCCCAGGCGATCCAGATCGCCCTGGATACGGCCAGGCTCAACCCGGAGGATGTCGATCTAATAAACAGCCATGCCACTTCCACACCTCTCGGTGATAAAATTGAATCATTTGCCATTAATAAAGTGTTCGGAGAGTACGCCAAAGAGGTCCCGGTACACTGCACCAAATCGATGACCGGCCACTTGCTCGGAGCGGCGGGCGCGGTTGAAGCGATCGCCGCCGCCCTCACTTTAGAGCACGGCATTATCCATCCGACCATCAATCAATTCGAAAAAGACCCGGAGATCAACCTGAATATAGTCCGGAATACGGCTATCGAAAAGAAAGTGGATCATATCCTTTCAAACGGATTCGGGTTCGGGGGGCAGAACGCCTCCCTGGTTATTTCCAGGT
This sequence comes from uncultured Spirochaetaceae bacterium, assembly GCA_964514815.1. Lineage (GTDB taxonomy): Bacteria > Spirochaetota > Spirochaetia > SZUA-6 > DRHE01 > CAZERV01. The sequence continues at coordinate 6,397 of CAZERV010000078.1, forward strand.
ACAAGCCCTAGTCAGTCCAAAAAGCAGACTTCAGCCGCTGCAACACAGCATATCTTCCGGTCGGCCACAGCCTGCCCGATCATGGTGGCAAAAAAGCCGTCATGTTCAAGTTTTTTCGCTATCAGTACCACTTCCCTCCCGGGAAGAAGCGGCTCCAGGAAGTAGGCGCCCACGACCCGGGTCGCGCGGACCGGAACGGGCCTGGCGTTTTCTCTGATTACCGTGGTCTCATTTGTCAGGAAATAATGCAGGCACAAACCCAATTGGCCGATCATCTCGATTTCAAGCGACCCTGGGTAGACCGGATAATCGGGGAAATGCCCCTGAAAAAGAGGGTCATCCGCCTCGATATACCTGGACCCGGTGATGAGGCCTTCCTCGAGATCGATACCGGTTAGGCGGTCGACCAGCAGGAAGGGCGCCCGGTGGGGAATGATCATCTTGATCTCATCTCTGCCGAGATCTAATTTGCAAGCTATTTCTTCTATCCCGGTCAGCGGTTTTTTTCTGTACTGCCTCAGTAGCTTTTCATAATCCATGGCCCGGCTCAGGATTTCAGACCTTTAACGATCACATCTTCGATAATATTCAATACTTCATCCATTATTTCTTTGTTGAGTTGGGAAGAGACAGAAATTCGAAATCGCCGCGATTCCGCCGGAACGGCAGGAAAATCTACCGGCTGCAGGAACAGCCCCCTCTTTTGAATTTCCGCCGCAAAAGTCATCAGCTTTTCTCCGGAAGAGCCGATGATGATGGGTATGACCTGGGATTCGCTGTTGCCGAGATTGAGCTTCAGGTCTGTGAGTCCCTTCTTTAAATACCTGGTGTTTTCCCACAATTTGTCCCGCAGCGAAGAATCGCGGGTGGCCACTTCCAGGGCTTTCATCAGGCCGGCCACCACCGGGGGGGAGGGCGCACAGGAGAAGTTCCACGGGGATGAGTAGCCTTTCAAGTAGCGGATCAGCCAGGCATTCGAACAGACGAATCCACCGACCCCGCCGAAAGATTTGCTGAAGGTGCCGAAGCTGACGCCGATTTTATGCTCCAGCCCGAAATGTTCGGCCACACCCCGGCCGTTTGGCCCGAACATCAGGGTTGAATGGGCTTCATCGATGTAGATCGGGGCCTTGTACCGGTCGCAGATCTCGGAGATCTCTTTCAATTTCACCAGGTCCCCGTCCATCGAATATACCCCTTCGACCGCAACCATGACTCGTTTGCCCTTGCTCTTTTCCAGCATCATGGTCAGAGAATCCGGGTTGTTATGCTCGAAGAAGAACATCCTGGCGCCCGAGAGGGTGCCGCCGTCCACCAGGCTCTTGTGGCACTTCTCATCCAGGATGAAGACATCCCCTTTCCTCATGATCCCCTGGATGGCGCCCATATTCCCGCCCAGCCCGCTGGAGAATAGAAGGCAGTCTTCCTTCTGTTTGAACTCGGCCATCTTTTTGGCGAACCTGGTATGAAGATCGAAGGTTCCGGAGAGAAGCGGAGCGCCGGAAGCGCCCAATCCGTACCGATCGAGCGCTTCTTTCGCCGCCTGAATGACCTCCGGGTGGGTGGAAAGGCCCAGATAATTGTAGGAGGTCAGGTTGATTGTTTTTCTTCTTTTATTGTCGATATTGCTGAGTATTTCCGTCTCTACCCGCGGAGAGGCCAGGAGCTGCTGCTCGAAGAATCCGAAAGCAGCCTTTACCCTGGGATGGCTGATCCACTCAACGAAATCTTCAGGCGGTGAGAGCACATCCGGGTTGTCCGTATAAAAGAAATCGGCCAGGCTGTAGTTTAATATATCGGACATCTTACTTGTTTGCGTATTCCATGAACTTATCGGCCAGTTGATCGATGTTGGAAATATCGGCCAGCTCGGTCCGTGGGATCTTGATGTTCAGCTCCCGCATGGAACAGGAAACAACCTCGATCATATCCAGGCTGTTCGCCCCGTAATCCTTCATAGATTTTTGAGGATCGATAGTCTCGTTTTCGAGATCGTCCAGGTTCTCGACAATGTTGTTTTTAATGACTTCGATGACTTTCTCTTTGGTCATTTTTTTCTCCTTCAGCTTTATTTAAGGTCCGGAAAAATCACCCGGAGTTATTTTCCTCTCTGGATGCGAGATAGCGCATCATTGAATTATCCTGAAAAGGCAGCCCGTAATCGATGCTGATGATCTGGCCGTTGACCGCATCCAACAGTCCGCTGCAGAGTGCAAGCACCGCCTTGCCGCAGGACTCCGGAGTCATGATCATCTCTTCGGGAACGCCGTTCTCCTTAATATAATCGAAGAATTCTTCTCCGAAAATGGCCTGAAATGATTCCGTTTTCACCGTTCCGAACCGGATCACATTGACCCTGCTCCCCTCTTTAAAGAGATGCACGGAAAGATATTTGGTAAGAAACTCCAAAAGCGCTTTGGAAGCGGCCACAAAATCGTATCCCGTGTAAAAGTGGTCAGGCCCGTCACTCGAGATGGCGACTATGTGGCCGGGGTAGGAGCCGAAATATTCTTTTATTTTACGGGTATAGTCTATCAGGGGCCAGCTTGAATAATCGAAGGTTTTATACAGGGAGCGTTTCTTATACTCATCGAGCGACATGGTGCGCATGGAAAAGCCCACGTTGTTGATGAATATATCGACCCTGCTTTCTGTTTTGGCGATCTCTGCCATCAAATTATCGGTATCCTCTTCCACCGAGACATCGGCCTGGCACAAGACCGGTTTCCGAGCGCCCAGAGCCGCAAATCTTTGGTACACTTCCTCGGGATCTGCGCTTCCCCATCTATAGGTAAGAATGAGCTTCGCTCCCGCTTCGGCGAATTTCAACGCCGCGGCCAGCCCAATGCCTTTTGTTCCCCCGGTGATCAGCACCGTCTTATCGCTCAGATCGATCGAAATCATGATTTAAACCTATTCCGCATACAACTCCTCAATCGTCTTTTTTGTTTCCGGGAAGCCGAAGCTTATCCGGTGCATCAGGTCTTCCTGAAGCCTGGCCTCTATCAGGAGTTTTTTCTTTTTTGCGCTCAATGTATGTTTCAAAAGATAAAGTGATTTTATATTCTTCTCACTTATCTGTAAAGCAATGTCGCGAGCTTTTTGCAGGACCTCTTTCCTGGGAAGAATGTGATTGATATGAGTTCCTTTATCGGCCAGCTCGCTGCCACGGAAACGCTTGCCGCTGAACATCATCTCGTTGGCGAGGTAGGGGCCGACCAGCTCCGCCAGCAGGGTAGTGCAGCCCATCCCCGGGGTAAAACCCATAGACATGAACACGGCACCGTAGCGGCTTTCCCGGGCGGCGATCACGATATCGCAGCAGAGCCCTACCACCAGGCCACCCCCGATGGCATGTCCCTCGATGGCAGCGATAATGGGGAAAGGAGCGCTGACCAGCCGTTCGGAGATGATGAGGTCTATGACGGCAAACTTTCCGTCACAGAGGTCGAGCAGGGACTCCTTTTCCGCCCCTCCGCAGAAGACGTCTTCGAGGCCCTGGAGGATAAGCACCTTGGGCTTAATTTCCTTTTCAAGCCGGTCTAAGCCTGCGATGAACTCGCTGATGAAAGCTTCCGAAAAGATATTCCTTTCTTCCCTGTCGTTCATCTTGAGCCAGGCAATACCCGAATCTTCGGCCGTTAATTGAATCTTTTCCATCATGTTTCATCCTTTAGGGTGGTTTCATCTTAAGATGAAACCATCCTGGGAGCGATCTATCCTTCATCTACTCGGGGGATTTATCAGGGGGTTTTCTCAAAGGCTTTTGAGGCTTATAGCCGGCAAACCAGTCCGGAAGGCCCCCTTCATTAAACGCCTTAACCGCTGCGAATACATCGGGCTTCCTGATGTGCTCAAGAAAGCTCTCCCTGGCCGCATTGGCCGCCACAGAGAGGTCGGCGCCCATAATTTTTCCGGTGAAAGCCTTGGTTTCGGCAAGCGCAGCAGGAGATGAGCGAAAAAGCCGCTTGATGATGCTCCGCGCGCTCTTCTCAAGCTCGGCCTCCGGGACCAGCTCATCCACCAGGTTGAGCCGGAGAGCCTCCTCCGCGGAGATTTTCTTTCCCGTTAAGATGAGATACCGGGCCTTCTGGAGCGGGACTCTAAGCCTTAGAAGATAGGGAAGCACGTTAAAGGGAACCAGTCCAAAGAGGACCTCGCCCATTTCGAAGGTGGTGTTGAAAGACGAGAGGACGATGTCACAGGCGCAAACAATTCCGACTCCCCCAGCCTTTACTTGCCCGTCTAAGAGACAGACCACCGGTTTAGGGCAGGCATGTATTTGTGCCAGTAACTCTCCATAGAAGGTAATGGCCTTCTCAGCATCTTTGCCGCCTTCTTTGGCAGTCTCGAGTTTAATAAGGTCCATGCCAAGGCAGAAATTGCTTCCATTGGACCGGATTAGAATCACCCGCGTTCCCGGCTCCCGGCCGGATTCGGTAAAAGTATTTTTTAAAACCTTTAAGCTTTGGAGGTTTAACAGGTTGCCGTTTTCACTGTCATTCAGGGTAATGACGGCAACGCCTGACTCAACGGTCTGGAAAACCATCGGCAAGGCCCTAACTCCACTCATATTTGCGGTAAAAGTCCTTTACCTCTTTCAGAATGAGATAGCCCTTCCCTTTATAAAACTTTTCATACCAGTTATCGAGAATCGTTAGATCGGGAGTAAAATCAGGATTTTCGATATATCCCTCCCGGGTCTTCTCGATCTTTTCATATTCCCGGACATTGACCTCTTTTCTCCGGTCAAGGGCCTCATCGATTTTCATGCTCACGATGGTCTCCCGGGCTTCCGGGCAGACGAGGCCGCTGTAAAACTCTCCGATGGCCCCGGAGCCGTAGGCGAAGAAGCCGATTCGGTCACCCGCTTTTAAAGTGTCGATGCTCTTGACCAGGCTGCAGATACCGACGAGGTTGCTCGACCCGTAGGTGCTGCCTACCCGGCGGGCGTAGCGGAGGGTGGGAAACACCTTTTGTTGAAAGCTCTCCCGGACCTCCGATTTCTTCCTCGGCCTGACCAGGTTGCAGATGGTCCGGTGGGCCTGGAAAGACATGGCCGGGAAGGGGGTGTGATAGTTGGTATAAGCGAAATAAGCATCGAAATCGATCGGTTCCCCGACATGGGCGAGATAGTCCTGATACGAGCCTTCCAGGGCATCTATATAACTGAAGAGGCTGACCTCATTATTGCCCATCTCGTGCCTGGCGCTCGGCCGGAAGGTATCGTAGACATCCGTGGTCCAGGTGCCCTTCTTTTCCAGCTCATACTCTATTATTTTAGGGTTCTCGCCGATTAAGGCGGCTACCGCCACTCCGCCCATGACGAACTCTTCTTTTAATTCAAGGTGCATTCTCGAAAAATCCGTGGAGATCACCAGGGCTTTTTTCCCCCTGTTCAAGCCTGTGGCAACCCAGTTAAGGGCCGTATCCAGGGCGGCAACGCCGCAGTAACAGGCATGCTTGACTTCGAAATTCCTCACGTTGGGCGACAGGCCGAGGGCGCCGTGGATGTTGGTGCTGATGGGCTTGCCGAAATCGACCGAACCCTCGGTGCCTACCACGAGCATCCCGATCTCGTTTTTGTCTTTTTCCGAGAGGATCGTTTTAGCGGCGTTTGCCCCCATGGTTACGGCATCTTCCCAGGGAGGATTCAGCGACCGGTTGTCGATGAGGAAATCGCTCACCACCGTATCCGGGTCTTTTCCTCTTGCCTCCGCCAGTTTTACCTGGTCCAGAGACAGGGAGCAGCCGTAGAGATTTATATTTTCGATTCCAATTTTTTTCATAACGGCTCAGATATTAGTCATTTAAGGTATGTAGGTCAAGCCACCGGCAACCCGGATGACTTCCCCATTGATAAAGCCCGCCTCATCGGTGGTAAGATAATGGACCAGGCCGGCGATTTCTTCGGCAGTGCCGACCCTCTTTATGGGACAGTACTCCAGCCAGATCTGGCGGAGCTTTTCCGCCAGATGATCATTCGTCATGTCGGTCTGAACGTATCCTACTGTAACGATATTGGCGGTAATTCCCTTTGCCCCGTATTCCCTGGCCAGGGTCCTGGTAAGGCCGATCAGGCCCGCTTTACTGGCCGCGTAATTCGCCTGGCCGCTGGCGCCGTCCTGGGCCAGGGAAGAGATGTTAATAATCCTCCCCTTCTTATTGGACAGGAAATGCATGAGGAAGCTGCGGATCACGTAGAACGGGCCGGAGAGATTGGCCGCAATAACGGAGTCCCAATCCTCATCGCTCATCAAAGCGGCGGCATTGTTGTGTACAATCCCGGCATTGTTGACCGTGATCTCAATATTCTCGAAATCGTCGATCGCTTTCTCCACTACGGCCTCCACTTCGGAGGAGCTCCTTACATCCAATCTATAGCTTTTGACCGCCGCCTCTTGATTGATCTCTCCGGCCTGTTTGATCGTTTCCTCGGCCGCAGTTTCATTGCCGACATAGGTGAAGGCACAGCCGTATCCTTCCTTTACCATTTTCAGGACAATAGCTCTACCGATTCCTCTCGATCCCCCGGTCACAAACGCATTCATGTTCTATCCCCTGGTTTATTCTTCGTACCGTTTGATGATACTGCAGGCGTTGAGGCCGCCGAACCCGAAAGAGTTTTTCAGCATGTAATTGATCCGGTGCTCCACCGCCTTATTGGCGCAGACATCGAGATCGACCTTCGGATCAAGCTCGTCGATGTTGATGGTTGGGTGCAGCCTGTCGTTCTGCATCTGGAGAAGGCCGCCGATAGTTTCAACGATCGGCGCGGCCCAGCAGGTATGGCCGAGCATCGACTTGGGAGCATTCAGCTTCAGCTTATAGGCATGGCCCCCGAAGGCCGTTTTGATCGCCTCAATCTCTTCCACATCGCCCACCGGGGTGCCGGTGGCATGGCAGTTCACATAGTCTATACTCTCAAGGCTCAGGTTGACGGCCTTTAAAAGATCGCCGATCAGCCTGCCTTGAATTTTTCCGGCCGGGCTTGGCAGGTGACAGGCATTCGAGTTGGCCTTTACGCCCAGCAATTCTCCGTAGATTTGTGCCCCCCGCTTCCGCGCCGAATCATGCTCCTCCAGGATCAGGGTCCCCGCGCCGTGAGAGTAGACAAACCCGGCCCGGCGGGCATCGAACGGCCGGGAGGCTTTTTCAGGCATCTCCTGGAATTCCGGTTTTATGACGACCGCATTGATGATTACCGAGGCCTGGATGTCCGCTACCGACATATCGAAGAGGGCGCCGGTAACGACTGACCGGTCGCACTCGCCGGTGATAATATCTCTAAATCCCTCCCTTAAGGCCAGGTTGCCGCTGGCGCAAGCCGCTCCGATGGTGAAGGCCGGTCCATGGAGACCGAGCACTTCGGTGATCGTGGCCGGCACGTTGGGATCGATCGCCTCCACCCCGCTTAAAGGGTCGATAAACTCCGGCTCTTCCAGGAACTGCACCGTGTTTTTAAAGATGTAGTTCGAGTTCAGGTTATGCCCTGCCACGATGACGCTCGTTCTGAAAGTGTCTGTTTCTTCTCCCAGGAGCCCCGCGTCCCGGTAGGCATAGAGGGCACAGAGCATGGCTGTCTTTGCTGAGAAGGTGGCGGAACGAAAGAGCTTCCGGATCTTTTTATAATGACCCTCCGAGATATTCTCTTTAAACCTGTCCAGTCCGGCAATACAATCGTAGTTTCCCAGGTCCCCGCCGATTTTACATTCCACCAGGGACATATCTAAAGATTCCCATTTTTTAACGCCGGATTTTCCTTCGATCAGGTTGTTATAATACTCATCCAGCGTATCACCCAGGGGATTGATGGTGCCCATGCCGGTAATTACGACTCTTTTTTTCATGATTCAGACCCCAGGATTTTTTCGATGTCTTCCAGCTTACCTGCCGGCTTGCATCTGATCTTCCGGTTAAAAGACTTCCAGAGCCCGGAAAGCACGGAACCGGGACCCACTTCCAGGAACCGTTCATAGCCGTCATCCAGAATGCTCTGCTCTTCTTCAACCCAAAGGACGGTGGAGACGACCTGGCGCACGCAGAGATCTTTCGCCTCTTCTCCAGTTTCGATGACTTTTCCGGATACATTGGCATAGACCGGTTTTACAGGATTTTTAAAAGTAAATCCGGCCAACACTTCCTGAAGCCCGGCTCTTGCCTCTTCTAAAAGGGGTGAATGGAAGGGACCGGAAACCTTGAGAGGGATAAACCGCATGGCGCCCGCCTCTTCAAAGAGAGGCCTTGCTTTCTCGAGGCCGGAAGAGGTCCCGGACAATACGATCTGAATCGGGCTCGAATAGTTGGCCAGGCAGACATCTTCGCCTTCCAGATTTTTCATAACGGCGAGGGCGTCATCATACTGCAGCCCGATCACGGCGGCCATCCCGGCCTTGCCCCCGAAGCTTCCTTCCCCGGCTTCCCCTTCCGGGGCCGACTTTTGCTCATCCAGGTTACGGCTCGCTCTTTCCATTAGCTCTCCCCGGGCCTTGACTATCTTGAAGAGGTCGGCAAGCTCTATAACCCCCGCATCGAAGAGGGCGGAGTATTCGCCCAGGCTGAAGCCGCCGCAGCCATCGGATTCGATTCCCCTTTCCTTTAAGATATAGCGGGCGGCCTGGCTGGCCAGGGTTACCGCTACCTGGGTTTTATCGGTCGCTTTGAGCTCTTCCTCGCTTCCTTCGAAGAGAAGATTTTTCAGATCCATCGAAGTCGCCTCGGATGCCTGCTCGAAGAGCTCCTTGACTCTCGCGCTTGATTCCCACAGATCCCTGGCCATGCCCTGGTATTGAGCGCCCTGGCCCGGAAATAGAAAGCAAGTTTTCATTGAAACACCTCCTGCAGTGTTTTTCTGGTTTCAGAACCATATCATAGACAGGTCTTTTAGCCCAGAGCTTATAATGAGGAAAATGAATTTGTTGAACTTGCCCGGGTTTGACTGTCGTTTTCTTAGCTCCGCCGGCAGATCACGCTGGTATTCCCGGATCTCCCGGAAAATAGTATCCGAAAGA
>CAZERV010000079.1:0-15316 GCA_964514815.1 uncultured Spirochaetaceae bacterium
ATATGATAGGCAAGAACGTCTTTTATCTTATGGGTGGAAACATAATAAAAAACTTTTACCTGCGGATATAAAGAAGAGTATATGGAATATGCTCATTGAGGAAGAAGATAAGTAAAATAATTTCCTTCCAAATTCGACAAGTCAATTAGTTATCGAGCCCCTGGGAAACCGGGGGCTTTATTTACCCGCCACCTACACCACTAGTGCGACCACTATCCAGTCTATATCGGGATACAAAACAGAACATTCCAGAACAATATGCTTGACTTATCTGTTTGCATGGGCTATATTTAGGAACAATCGGCTACAAACTGGAACGTGACGGAATAAGCTTCGGTCAGTTTCGATTCCCGCCACCTCCATCATTTAACAAAAGACAACCCGTCTCTCCTTAGCCTAATTCTGTTTACCATGGTAAACATATGAGAAAAGAAGCCTTGTTCACTGTTGTAGCCGAATGGCTGGAAGAGGGGAAAATACCCCCCCCCCCCCTGGTTCTCCGGAATCAGCACGCAATAGAACCAGGGAATCTAAATCGCATCCTTGCCGTCGTAGGGCCGAGACGAGCGGGAAAGACCTACTTCATGTACCAGCTCATCCAGTTCCTGCTGCAGGGAGACCGATGTTCAAAAGAAGATATTCTCTTCATAGATTTCGAGGACTATCGACTGGGTGGATTTACCTGGCCTGACATGGACGAGCTTTTCACGGCGTTCCACCAGCTAGCGGGGCGATACCCCCGTTTTCTTTTCTTCGATGAGGTTCAGAATCTTCCCGACTGGAACCGCGTGCTTCGCACACTTCACAACCGCCGCCGGTTCAAGATCATTGTCTCGGGGAGCAACTCAAAGCTGCTTGGCCGTGAGATAGCGACGGAACTCCGCGGGCGGTACGAGGATATCCTGATGCTGCCATTCTCGTTCCGGGAATACCTTCGATACCGAGACATTTCGTTCACCCCGACATCCATCCGCACCGCGGCCCGGGGCAGTATCGTGGCCGCGTTCGATGACTATATCAGGCACGGCGGATTTCCAGAAGTCGTTATGGCCCGCAACGAAGCCGAACGACGCAAGCTCCTGCAGAACTACTTCAAGACGATCTTCTTCGCGATTCGAGAAGCACCTGAAGGGCAACGGGCTGCCAGGCAGCAAACGCACCATCGCGAACTATCTCCATTATCTCCAGGAAGCATTTTTTGTCATCGTAAACGAGAAGTTCTCTTTCTCCCCCCGCCGCAGGATCATGAATCCGAAAAAGATTTACCAGATCGATACCGGTTTTGCCGTGCTGGGGCGCCCTTTTGCGGAAAACCGGGGGAGGATACTTGAGAATGTAGTGGCCATAGAGCTGTTCCGCCGCGAGACGGAGCTCTACTACTTCAAGAACAGTAACGAGTGTGATTTCATCGTCAAGCACAGGGGCTCCGGCCGATGCATGCCATCCAGGTCTGCTGGGAACTGACCAAACGCAACGAGAAACGTGAGCTTGACGGGGTCGCCGATGCCTTAAAGTCCCTCGACCTGGTGTCGGGCATGATACTGACATACACGCAGGAGGAACTCGACAAGGTCATCGAGGACGTCAAGGCCGCAGGGATGGACCCGGAGCAGGCCCCGAAGATCAAGGAGCTCCGGTCGAGGCTGACCGAGAAGGCCGTGGATATCGTCGCCCTTGAGAACGGCGAAACATTAAAACAAGGGCCCGGATCTATTGCGAAGAACCTATACGGGCCGGTGCATTTATTCCAAAGAAGTGTCCTACCCTTGCAGAATGGACCGAGTCTCGCCGAGGGGCAAGATCTGGCAAAGCCTGGCTATAATGGATATGCTGCAGAGAAATCAGCCGGATCGAAAATCAAGACCCGGGATTTTCGATCTTTATCATAGGCAGACCTTTTTTCTTCAGGTAGAGTTGAGATATCTCCCTCTTTAAAACCCAATTTCTGAAACCAGTCCGTTGTTTGGGTAGTAAGCACAAATACCTGTCTGAGCTTTAAAGATTTGGCCTTATTGAGCAGATAGGAAATTATCCGCCTACCGATTCCCAGCCCACCGTAAGTTTCATCGACAGCGACACCGCTAATCTCTCCCTGCCTACCGGGATAGAGATGAAGTGAGCCGCAGCCATGGACCAATCCGTCGACTTCATAAACGACAAAATCCTCACTTTGCTCGGCCAAATCCTGTTCACTCCGCTCAAGCAGCACGTTCTGCCCTATGTAGGGCTGCATTATCCGAAGCACCTCGGAAATGTCCCCATGGGTCATGGGCCGGATATTTTCATGCTGATTGGAATAGATCATGGTGCCGGAGCCGCGGTTGGAAAATATTTCCTTCAGGATCACCCCTTCTATTGTCCCATCCAGAATATGGACTCGTTTCACTCCTTTTTGACAGGCCTGATAAGCAAGGGAAATCAGGGCCGGCAGCTCATGATCCTTCTTGTTTTTGTTCAATTTCAAGAAAAGATCCGCTTCTTCCATGCTCATCTGAGTGACTATCCCTTCCTGCGATACGGAAAAACTGTCAGGAACCCGGCAGGAGTCGGCCTTCACCCCGCCGCAAGGGGAAAGAAAAAAGAGCTTATCCGCATGAAGCGTATGACTCAAAGTATAAGCCAATTCATCTGAGGATATATTGTAGGGTTTGCCGTTTGCATTCCAGCCTATGTTCGGAAAGATGGGTATCAGACCGTCTTCTAAAACATTCTGAATTATCTCCACATTTACCTTGTCAACGATTCCCGTGCTCTGGAAGTCCACTCCATTTCTGACCCCGATGCCGCGGGCTCTAACCCAATTGCCGATAATACCATCGGCATTATTCCCGGCCAACTGAGTCATGATTCGATTCGACACATCAAAGGCGGCCATCTTGATGAAAGGAATTGCTTCGGGAGTGGAAATCCTCACTCCTTTGACAGTCTCCCAGGTAATATCGTAACGACTGAGAATATCATCGATCCTCGTTTTCGCCCCGGGCACCAGGACAATTCTGATGCCCAGGCGATATAATAAAACCAGGTCTTTTACCAGCACCGGAAAAAACCGATGATTAATGATCGTGCAGTTGAGCTTGATGACGAATGTTTTATCCTTAAAACGATGCATGTATTCAAAAGCCTGCCGGATGAGCTCAACCTGCTCTTTCAATCTCTGGGATTCCATAAGCTATCAGATTGCCTTGCTTTAAAAAAAAAGTAAATGCCTGTGAGGTGTTCTTACTCGCCTAAAATCTTGACAATATATGCTTCAATATATCTTCTAAAATATTCCTTCTTGGTTATACGCTTCAAAGCCTCGTTCTCGGCCAGTTTTTCCGCTATAGCCTGGATGCGCCGGGCATCGGGAGGCTTAATTCGGAAACCCTTCTTTATACCGCGGATGAAATCCCGGATCATGGCGTTTACGTCTTCAACCAGATTCCGCTTGGCCTGTTCATTATAAAGAGGATTCCACTTTTCTATCAACTCGTCCAATCTCTGCGCTACTGTCTTATTCTTGCCCACAAAATGATCTTTAAGATCCTTAAGCGCTTTTTTATAAGCGGCTTTTGTTGCGGAAGAAAGCCTTTGCCTACCGTTTTGAGCGTAATCTGAGCTATCTTTCTTGGCCGGCTGTATAGAACCGATAGAGACCGGGCGCGCTTGTTTCGCTTTTTCGCCTTCTCCATTAACTCCGCGAAAGAGTTTCATAAAGAATCCAATAAAAAATTTCAAAAGAACGCTTCTCTGCCAGATAGGCAAGGATAGTTTCGCCGTTTCCAGAAGCTCTTTACGGTCAAGTTTAAGAATTTCGGGTATCGGCTTTAACCGGTTGTTCTCCGTATCGAAACAGCGGTCCAGATCCCGAGCCAGATCATAGCCGATCTTGGTTTCTTCTTTAGCTAAAAAAAGCAAGTTAAAATTGAGAAACGCATAAAATAAAGGATAATTGGATTTCAGCTCGTAGGTCAGATCACTGGCAAATACATTATCATCGATCATGGCCGGGTTCTTCATATCCTGTTTTAACAGACTTTCCCATTTCTCGATTAAAGAATCTTTGATTTCTTTTGCGGTCTCATACAGTTTCTTGATAAAAAGGGGGATCACCAGATCCTTCTGGATGTAGTATTCTTTCTTTTGCACATTTTTCAGTCGAATCACTTCCGGCAGACTTTTATTCGGCTCAGTTTTTGTTTTATTCTCTAAAAACTCCAGGAAAATATCTCTAGTATCTTTACGGATCAGCGGCACGCCCTTAAGGTCTTTAAGTTCATAAAAATCTTGAATGGTAAACACATACGGCGGTTTGCGAAACTGTTCTTCCAGCCGTTTCACAGCAGCCTGCTTCTCATGTTCTTTCTGTTGAACTCCTTTGTAATACACATTATAAAATCCGAGCAGATAGGATGCCTGGTAGCAGCCCTGCTCTTCGGCCGGTAAATCGGTTTTTTCTTTGAGCTCCTGGATCACGGAATTGACAAAATGGGCCCAAAAGCGAAAAGAAAATTCGGAAGGCTTATAAAGCGTATTGATTACTTTCCCCGGTTTTGTGACTACATTGTTCAATATCTCGTTCAGAGCATGGTCATTTCCCTTAAAAACCGCTTGGAGTTTGTGCTTGAAATACCCCAGGTTATTACGACTGCTCAGGTATGATCTTATTTTATACACCGCATATTCCAGCAATTTATCCGCTAAAAGTTCGGAAGTGATGATCATGCTGCTCAGGTAGTCCGGAAAAATAAGTCTTAGTATGGTCGGATGGGCCGGATCGGCTTTCCCCAGGGCAGTCACAAAATCCGTTTTTAAATTAACAGCTGAAATGAGGCCGGCCGGTATCATCAAACCCAGGCTCTCTTCGCTGGGAAAAGGCTTTTCAGGTCTGACCTCCAGCTCTTTATAAGCCTTACGAATCAATTCCACATAGACATTAGAAAAAATTATGACGTTTATGGCATCTCTATCATACTCCAGACTGCATTTTTCGCTTTCCGCCAGCTTTAGTAATTGGGAAGTCAGAAGATCGTTCGTATTTTGGGAAAATATTTCTAACTGGGGATACTGGGAACCATAGCGATCGACATATCTTTTTACAAATTGGGCAAAAGACTTAAAATCGATTCGGGATTTTTTACGTTTTATGGCATAGGTTCGCAAAAGAAAGTAAGCATTTTTCAGAGGGGATTCGGATTGCAGAGGAGTATCTTTTTGTTCTGCGCCTCTCACATCGAAAGGGGAATGTTTATCCACTTGTAAAAGATTAGCACTTAATCAAGTCCCTGTCTACTGTTCAGAAAAAAGCAGTGCCCGCTGCCGTCGAGATCCGGTTAGTACGCATTGAACATTTAAGACCGCTGGCAGGATGTGCAATAATAAGTGCTCCTTCCTGCAATCCTCTCTCTGATAATAAAATGACCACACTCGGGGCAGAGCTTATCTTTTTGACCGTAGACGGCCAGGTTGTATTGGAATGAGCCCTTATTTCCGTACGAATCGACATAATCCGATATCGTTGTGCCTTTTTTTGAAATCGCAGTTCTTAGAACCGTTTTTACAGTGATAAGAAGGGAAGTTATTTCCTCCGGAGTGACCGTATCAGTCCTTTTTAAAGGGGAAAGATGCTCCCGAAAGAGTATTTCATCCGTATAGATATTGCCTAAGCCGGCAATGACCGATTGATCCAGAAGGACGGCTTTCAAATTTCTCTTTGTGTCCCTGAAACGGCCGCCAATCTGTTCCGGAGTAATTTCCAGAGCGTCGGATCCCAGCTTTTTCTTTCTGATAAAATTTTCATAATTGCAGTCATTCAAAAGCTCTACCCTTCCGAATTTCCTGATATCCCGATAAATGAGCTTTTGATCGAAGTCTTTAAAAAAAAATTCGAGATGGGTGTGCTTATCAATTGCCTGATTCACAGGCACCAGGCAGAGCTGCCCGGTCATGCGCAGGTGCACAGCCAGCATACCCTGCGGTTCCAGGAGAAGGAAAATATATTTTCCGTGTCTTTTGATTTCACCGATTCTTTTTCCTAATAAGAAACGGCGATAAACATCGGGTTTCTGTTCTAATACCCCGGCATAATGGCACTTAAAAGCCGCCATAGTATTTCGGTAAAACTGTTTTTTCAATCCCCGGGCAATGGTTTCTACTTCCGGCAGTTCAGGCATTTTTTTATTTACCTTTCGGGCTTTTGATCCATTACTTCGTCGATAACACCTTCCAGCAGTTGACACATCCTCTCAATATCTTCAAAAGACACATCATGATGAGCGACGAAACGTATCCAGCCGTTTTCGGGCGGATAGATCAGGATGCTGTGTTTTTTTAAGGCCGAGACCAGGCAACCTTCAAGGCCGGAGTAGGCCCCGGTCTTGAAGCGGATAAAAACCATGTTTATCTTCACAGGTTGCGGCTGGATCTCAAAGATCCCCGTTTTCTGAAAAGCTGCTGCCAGGCGCTTTGCTTTTTGATTGTCTTCCGCCAGCCGGTAAATCATTTCTTTGAGGGCAAATAATCCGGCCGCGGCCAGAATTCCGGCCTGGCGCATCCCCCCACCCATGATCTTTCGTCCTTTCCGGGCTTTTTTAATAAAATCCCTCTCCCCGGTAATAATAGAACCAACCGGCGCGCATAGTCCTTTTGAAAGGCAGAACATAACGGAATCGGCAAATCCGGCAATTTCTTTTGCTTCCACGCCCAGGGAGGCTGCAGCGTTAAAAATTCTGGCTCCATCCAGGTGAACAGGCAGATCGAGCGCCTTTAAATGCCTGGCAATTTCGGCCATCGCTTCCAAAGGCATGACATCGCCATTAGAAAGTGCGTTTTCGATTTCAACCAGTCCGGTCTCCGGATAATGAATATCCTCCTCTTTTCTGATCTGTCCTTCGATCTCGGTCCAGATGGGATAACCCAGCCTGGGAAAAATGGTGCGCAATTGAACCCCGGCAATAATTGCCGCTGCTCCCCCCTCATTCTGAACAATGTGAGATTGCTCCGGTAAGATTACTTCGTTTCCCCGCTCACAGTGGGTAAAAAGGGCAAGCTGATTCCCGAAAGTGCCGGATGGGACAAACAGGGCCGCTTCCTTTCCGAGTAAGCCGGCGGCATACTCTTCCAAAGCATTGACGGTAGGATCCTCCTGAAGGACATCGTCCCCCACTTCCGCTTCATACATGGCTTTTCTCATCTGGGCAGTCGGATGAGTAACCGTATCAGACCTCAGGTCGATAAGTTGTGAGCTCATTTCTCTCTTATTCCCTCGGATAATGCATGAATCATGGCCAGCACAAACAGAATGATGCCCAGATACAGGACAATCGGCCTATCGCCGATAAATAAAAACCTGGTGAGCTCTTTCATTACTTACCTCCATGAGCTTTATAAATCCGTCCGGACCTCTAAGGACAGAAGAGTGACATCATCATGGAAAGAAGATTTTTCGCTCCAGGCTTCCACCCGGCTAAGAAGACCTTCTAAACTTTCCGCCAGGCTCAACTCGCTTAAGGCTTGAAGGGATTCCACCACTCCTCTTACTCCGAACGGCTTTTCCTCGGAATTCAGCGCTTCAATTATACCGTCGGAATACAGGTAGATCCGGTCTCCCTGGTGCAGCCGGATTACCTGTTCTTGATAACCTGGAGAATTGCTAAATCCGATCGGCAGACTTCTCACATCCAGAAGCTTCGGTTTGCTGCCGCGGCCGATGTATATCAAGCCCGGATGTCCGGCTGAAATGTAACGAAACTCTTTACTTTCCTTGTTGAGTATCCCATACACCATGGTAAAAAATTGTTGATTTTTAAGATTGAACTGAAATTGGCTGTTTAATTGCTCGGCGACCCAGGAAGGGGAAGAAATCAGATGACCTTTTCCTTCCTTTTTAGGCCGCCATAAAAGAGTAGATTGGCCGGCTATCGGTGAGAGAATTCGGCTCAAAGTAACGGCTAATAAGGCTGCTGTTACTCCATGCCCGCTCACATCCAGGATATATAAACCGAGGTAGAGATCATCAAGATGAAAAACATTCAAAGTATCCCCTGCCAGGTCCTGATAGGGCTTGATGCGCCAGTCGATATTAAGCCCGGGCACGTCAGGCAGCGCTGAAGGCAGGAGAGATCTTTGCACTTTTGCGGCCGCCTCCATGTTCTGTTTCATCTTTTCATTCGCTTCCTGCAACTCACGATTGTGTCTGGACAATTCCTCTTCCAGCTGCACAATCCGCTCTCCAGCCCTTAACCGCACCGTCAATTCCTTTTGATCCAGAGGTTTGCTTATAAAATCATCCGCTCCCGCTTCCATTCCTTCGAACATATCATCTTTTTCCGTTTTGGCGGTCATGATGATGATATAGATATATTCTAAATGAGGGATCTTTCGAATTTGCCTAACCAGCTCAATTCCATCCATCTCAGGCATCATCCAGTCGGTGATAACAACAGAAAACCTATCCTTTCTGATCTTTGCTATAGCCTCCATTCCGTTCTCGGCTTCTTCTACTTCGTGCCCCCATTTACCCAGGATTCTTTTCAATAATGCTCGCTGAAAACTATCGTCTTCAGCAATTAAAATTCTCACCGCTTTCCTCTTGTTTAGACATTTCCGGGGCATAAATTCCGGGATATTTATCCGGATTCTTAAATCTAATACTTGTCCTTAAGATAGATGAATTTATCAACATCTCCACCTAACTGAGAAGCAAGTCCTTCCGGATATCAGGTGGAGAAACAGGTAGGATATTTTTCTGCATGAGTACGATGACGATACTTTGTAAAAAACGAAAAGTCAAGCCCAGCGCAGTACTACAACCCTGCGGGCACCTGCGGTACTCTGCGAGCATCTCCGACCTGCGGGCATCTACGAATTTCATCCGCAACCTAAGTTTTTATAGCCAAAGTCCAATAAAATAGGTTTGGGCGCTGGACTTTATTATATATAGTGCGCGTTCAGCGCAAAATATTCAAAGGAGCAGCATATTATGATTTGATATTATAGCCATGTTTATCGATAAGATATATAGAGAAAAGTTTTCTCAGAGGAAGAAAATTGGCCTGGATGCCCAAAATATTAATTGTCGATGATGAACCCAGGATGAGCCGTAGTGTGAAAGAAGTTTTAAGCGGAAAATGTTATGAAATCGAGATTGCCGATAGCGGTTCCGAGGCCTGTAAGAAAATTAAAAATGATACCTTCGACCTGGTTCTCCTGGACCTGGTCATGCCGGGAATTGACGGATTCCGGGTCATGGATTATATCAAGGAATATTCCCCCCAGACCCTGATAATAGTATTAACCGGCTTTGCCTCCGTGGATTCGGCTATAGCTTGCCTGAGACGGGGAGCGTATGACTACTTGAAGAAACCCTTCGAAACCGAAGAGCTTGAAAAAAAGGTTAAGAATGCCCTGGAGCAAAAACGCCTGGAAAGAGAGAAAGAAATCGTCAATAAAAAACTGGAGAGCTCAGAATCTCACTTTCATTACCTGATAGAGAATTCTCCGGATATTATCTACACCCTGAATGAAGAAGGTAAATTTACCTTCATCTCCGAGTCAGTGAATAATATACTGGGCACCAAAAGCGAAGAGCCATTAGGAAAATCATATACTTCGATCATTCATCCGGACGATCTGGATAAAGCCTGTCGTATCTTTAATGAACGGAGAACGGTCTGTCGACAGCCGGGTAGCGTTACTTTGCGATTGAAACGGCACGACAGCAGTACCCAAAAAAAATATGGACAGGTGATTATAGAATTGAAAGCCAAAGGGCTGTATGACCGGCCGGTCCAGAAAAAAAATAAGGTCTTTTTAGGGACCTATGGGGTTGCCCGGGATATTACGACCCGCAAACAGGCTGAGGAAGAACTGAAGCTGCAAAAAGTTTATTTTAAGCAATTATTCGAGAACTCACCGGAAGGAATTGTCATTCTCGATTACCTTGACCGAATTATCGATATCAACAAGAGCTTCGATCGTCTTTTTCTCTACAGCATCAATGAGATCAAAGATCGTTACATCAATGACTTGATAGTACCGATCGATTTAATGGAGGAAGCAAAATCATTGTCTGAAACGACCCAATCCATGGGGGTCGTGCAAAAGGAATCGGTGCGTAAAAGGAAGGATGGGAAATTAGTCGACGTATCCATTCTCGGCTATCCTATCAAGCACAATGACTGCCAAATCGGCGTGTATGGAATCTATTCGGATATAAGTGAGCGCAAGCAATCGGAAGAAAAACTCCAGCAGACCTTGAAGAAATTGAGAAAAGCCATGGGTGCCATTATCCAGGCCATGTCCTCGACAGTTGAAGCCAGAGATCCCTACACTGCGGGCCACCAGCAACGGGTCTCGAACCTTTCCCGGGCCATAGCCCAGGAAATGAGATTGTCCAATGAAGACATAGACGGGATCCGAATGGCCGGGGCAATCCACGATCTGGGGAAGATTAATGTGCCGGCTGAAATCCTCAGTAAACCGGGCCGCCTTACCGATATTGAGTTCAGCTTGATCAAGATTCACCCAAAAGTCGCTTATGAAATTCTGAAGGAGATCGAGTTCCCCTGGCCCGTAGCAGATTGTGTGTTCCAGCATCACGAAAGACTCGACGGTTCAGGATATCCGAATGGTCTCTCAGCTAAGAATATTATGCAAGGCGGCAAAATACTCATGGTAGCCGATGTGGTGGAGGCTATTGCCTCGCACCGTCCCTATCGCCCGGCTTTGGGAATTGATAAAGCCCTGAATGAAATTTCCGAAAAAAAAGGCCTTATATACGACACGAAGGCGGTAGATGCCTGCCTGAAGCTCTTTTCAGAAAACCGGTTTTCTTTTTGACTTCGAATAAGCAGCAAGCCTTAATATGCTATGCTAGCGTAAAATCTTGTTTTTTGGCAACATTTTAGTCTGTTGCGGCTTTAGCCGCAATAGGAAAGCCTTAAATGCGCCAGCAGTATCTCACAGTGAGCCTCAAACTCTGGAAACGTATCCTGTAAACAATGCTGCACACCCCTGCTCAATTTTCGATACTTTCTCTGCAGGTTGTTCCTGAGCTTTATTACCTGGGCTTCCACCTCTGCCGTTAGCTGCTGCTTCTGCTTGCCGACCGGTCCGGCCAGGCGAGCGATGCGAATCTGAAAGAACCGCCTGGACTTGTTGAGCAGGGTAGAAAACTCATGGGCCTTCAGGATCTCCTCGGTTATGGTAAAGAAATGATGGCCCCTCACCGCCAGTGTAACCGCTTCAGGCAGGAGCCTGGCATTTTCCCGCAGCACACCGATCAGAAAGCCCAGATACTGGATTCCATACGACGAAAAGGTCTGTTTTATGAGGGATAACAGAAAGGCCCTGATCTCGGTTTTAGAGATGGGCCTGGAAGGCATACTTCCGGCCGGATTCCGGTTTAAGAGAGTTCTGCAACGTTCGAAATACGTAGCCGGGGAGTAGAGCTTTGCGAGAATCCTCTTGTAACCTTCAATCAATATCTTTTCGGGCAGGCGCGGAATAAAATTCATCTTCAGATCATGGGTATTGTTGCCCGTTGCTTCGCCGACTATGCGGCCCTCCTTCTCCAGACGTCTAAAAAGCTGCGTATTGGGAATCGCGGTAAGGAGCCCGATCATGGCCATGGGAATGCCCGCTTCTTGAATGAAATCGACCTGCCGGTCAAAGATATCAATACGGTCGTTGTCGAAACCGATTATAAAACCGCCGGATACTTCCATTCCCAACCTCTGTATCTTCTTAATGCCGGACAGGACATCAATCCTGATATTTTGTTTCTTCTGAATTAAAGATAGAGTTTCCTCATCCGGGGTCTCTATTCCTATAAACACCATATTGAAACCGGCTTCTTTCATTAAGCCGAGCAGCTCATCATCCTCCGCCAGGTCGATACTAGCCTCGGTAAAGAAGGAAAAAGGATAGCCGTGATCCTTCTGCCATGCGATTATCCCCCTGAGAAGCGCTTTCACCTTTCGCTTGTTGCCCACAAAATTGTCGTCAACAATAAAGATAGAATAGCGGAATCCGGTCTTATAAATCTCTTCCATTTCCATGATGAATTGTTCCGGGAGCTTTGTCCTCGGTGTTCTTCCGAACATCTCGGTAATATCACAAAACTCGCAGTTATAGGGGCAGCCTCTGGAAAATTGGAGGGGCATACTGCTATAGATGTCCGGATCGATCAGATCAAACCTGGGAACCGGAGTCCCGGTCAGGTCGGGCTTTTTCACCGCCCTGTATACAGGCTGTGGGCAGCCCGCTTCAAGATCCTTCAGAAATTCTGGAAGCGTAGATTCCGCCTCATCGAGAACAAAGTAATCAACACCCTTAATTTTCTTCCAGAAAGAAATTGGATAAGGACCGCCGGCCACCACCGGTTTACCGCACTCATTACACATTTTGACCACCTCGGTAAAAGACCGTTTCTGCACGATCATGGCGGAGATAAAGACCAGGTCGGCCTCTCTTATTTCATTCGGAGTAAGCTTCGTCGTATTCATATCGATGAGATTAACTTCATAGCTGTCTGGAAGCATCGCGGCTACCGTCAGCAGCCCTAAAGGGGGAATCGATGTTTTTTTGCCTATAAATTTGAGGGCGTACTTAAAGCTCCAATAGGTGGTGGGGATCTTCGGATAGACCATTAATACTTTTTTATTCATTGTAACCTCTTTGTATCCATAAATAAGCTGTTTTTCAAGATTAACGGAGCGGCCGAAAAGACAGGCTGCTTATAATAGAGACTCGTAAAAAAGTAGGGGAGTTGCAAAAAACTTTCCAGATTAATTCCGGAGTAGGCCATCACCCGGCTGCCTGGTGCGCCGCAGGGTCAAAGGGCGATCCCGGTGGGAATACCCTCGCTCCCAGCTCTCTATCGAGGCTTATCAGTCCCTGTTTATCCTCCCCAAAGAACTTCATGGCATGAATCATTTCCTCATGGGCCTGGCAGCGCATCCAGTGAGCCATCCCGTCGAGGTTTTGGGAATGAAAGTAGGCAGTAATGGAAAGATACAGGTAGTATGACTCAAGCTCGTGTTTGATCTGGTCATTCATTATGTCTCTTACTTTTTGAACGATCATTATTCGCCTCCTCTTTTACACTTATTCTATATAACTCAAAAAAAGCTGAAAGTCAAGCTTATGGGTTTAGGCGCAGAAGTAATAAAAGTTGAGCCTCCCTCCGGGGATGATTCCAGGTCTTTCGGAAACTCCCGGGTGCGTGCAGTCCCCGGCTCCCCATTTGGGCGAGCATACGGTTGAAACTCTGAAAAATTTCCTGGGCTACAGCCCGGATGAGATTGAAAGTCTTAAAAAAAATGAGGTAATCAAATAGAGACTTAATTCCTGCTTATTTGAGTATGTGCTCCCGCGTATAGATATGTGTTCGAACCACGGTGAAAGTGTCTGCGTCGGCAACGGCGGTTTCAGCTTCTGAGGAATCGAAGTCTTCTTTCATCTCCTCAAGGGAATCCCACCAAAGCTCAGTCGTTTCGTCGTATGGCAATTCACCTTCGATTTCCTGGTATTCGTCAATGGCCACATTAATCCGGTAGCCTTTGAGATTCTTAAACTTCAGTGTAAACGGAGCATGGCCTTCTACCCGGCGCTTTTCAAACTCGGCCCTGCTCATACCGGGCTTTGCCTTCAACAAGGCGATTAATTTAACCGGTTTGGACATAATTTTCTCCTTTGCATACGGGTTTCATTTTCATTAACCTTACTCATCCTTTGACCGCTCCCATGCTCAAACCCCGGATGAGATAACGCTGCAGGAAGAGCGACAGAAGAATACCGGGCAAGATGGAAATGGTGCCGATGGCGGCAATTTCACCCCACAGGATTTCATGCCCTCCTACCAGGCTTGGTACAATAATAGTAAAAGTACGGACATTACGCCTGGCTAAAAGCAGGGCGAACATGAACTCATTCCAGGTAAAAATGAAGGAGAACAGGGCCGTGGTCACTACCCCGGGGGCGATCAGGGGCAGGGAAATTCGCCTGAAAGTCCCCCAGTGGGAACAACCCTCGATCCAGGCTGCTTCTTCCATCTCTACGGGAAGCTCATCGAAAAAGCCTTTGAGCAGCCAGATGACGAAGGGCAGGTTGAAAATCGTATTGGCGATTATCAAGGCTAGATGCGTATCCAGCAATTTAATCTGCTTGAATATCAGGAACAGCGGTAGAGCCACGGCCACCGGTGGGAACATGCGAGTAGAGAGAATCCAAAAAGAAAAATTCTCACCCCCGATTTTAAACCTTGACAGGCTGTAAGCCGCCAGGGAGCCGAGCAGCACCGCCGCCAGGGCGGTAGCCAGAGAAATAACCAGGCTGTCGCGCAGACCCTGAAGACCGCCTCTCCCGTCAGGCGGGAAAGCCATCGCATTTATATAATTTCGCAGGCTGAAATCCCTGGGAATGAACACCGGCGGGTAGGAGAAGTATTCTTCCTCCGACTTGAATGAGGTGAGAAGCATCCACACCACCGGTGATAGAAACAGGATCAGTACAATTATCAGCAAGGCTAAAGAAATGCCCTTTTTTACCCCTGAAATTCTCCTCATCTCAAATCTCTCCTCGCTGACGTTTCTGGAATCTCAGAAATAATTGGGAAATTAAAATTATGACTATCAACTGAAGAAAGGCCATGGCCGCCGTATAGCCCAGGCTGAAGAATTTGAACCCCTGTTTATAGGTGTAGAAGCTGATCGTCTCGGTGATGTTTCCGGGACCGCCTCCGGTGACCAGATAGACGATATCGAACAATTTGAAGGTATCCATGACTCGAATCAGGATGCCGATAACAATGACGGGCAGCAGTTGGGGCAGCACTATCCGCCAGAATCTCTGCCAGAATGAAGCACCGTCCACTTCGGCCGCCTCATACATCTCCACCGGTATCGACTGGAGACCGGCCAGCACGATGAGCATCAGAAACGGCGTCCACTGCCAGACGTCGACCATCAGGATGGCAAACAGGGCTACCTGGGGATCGGCGATCCAGGCCTTCCCGCGCCAGCGGCCGAAGGTCAACACCTCGATCACATAGTTTAGCGGTCCGAACTGATCGTGGTAAATCATCCGGAACTGGAAACCGGCCACCACCGGCGCTATCATGACGGAGATCAGGAACAGAGATACCAGAGGCGTGCGCAGCCGTCCCATCCGGTTTAAGAGAAGCGCGATGCCGGTCCCGAGGCTCAGTTGAACGGCCACGCCGAGAGTCATAAAAACCGAGGTCACTTTGAGAGACGACCAGAAGCGCATATCTTTAGACTATCCGGTTGGTTGCCAAGCGACGAAATCGTAACGCAGCGCGATTGGGTAGCTC
>CAZERV010000080.1:0-14984 GCA_964514815.1 uncultured Spirochaetaceae bacterium
GACCTTATAAAGTAGCGGGCCACGTCGTGCTTCACCCCCATGGCGGCAAAGACGACGGCGAAATTCGTCTCTCCCCCCAGGATTTTCGCCTGCCTGGCAATCTGGGCGGCAAGCTCATTGTGGGGCAGCCCGTTTCCGGAGAAAATCGGCAGCTTCTGGCCGCGAATCAGAGTGTTCATGCCGTCGATCGCGGAAATGCCGGTCTGAATGAAGTCCCGCGGGTACTCCCGCGCCGTCGGGTTGATCGGTTTGCCGTTGACATTGAGCTCTTCGTCACTGACCGGCGCCGGACCGCCGTCAATTGGCTGGCCCAGGCCGTTAAAGATGCGGCCCAGCATCTTTTCTGTCACCCCGATATTAAGCGGCTCGCCTTTGAAGCGAATGTGGGTGTCCGGCATGGTCAGGCCGGAGGTGCCCCCGAAGATTTGGGCGACCACCATGGACGAGGAGGTGTCCAGGACCAGGCCGAGACGGATATTGCCGCCGGTATCGACGCATTCAACGATCTCCTTGTAGCCGACGGGATGGGTGTTCCGGATAAAGACCAGGGGGCCGTCAATGCGGTCCACCCCGATATATTCGCGGCCGCCCAGCAGCCTTTTTTGTACTTCCTCCAGTTTCACCTGGTCAGGCATAGATCGCCTCCAGTTGATCCAGGGAACGCTCCAGCCGGGCGGCGAGCCGGTCTAATCCCTCCGGATCGCTGTCCGGTATGGTGAATTTCATCTTTACGATTTCCCGGAGTACCTTTAGGCGGCGGAGCTTTACCAGGGTCACTCCCCGGCGGATCGCCCTGGCGCCGCGGCGCCAGTATGTGAGGATGATCCCCATCATTTTCATCTGCTTCTGAGCAGATGAGAAACGGTCGATATCGTCGAAAGCGTTCTGCTGAAGGAAGGCGTTTTTAAAGAGGGTGCAGACTTCAATTATAAAACGCTGGCTGTCCGGCAGGGCGTCCGGTCCGACGAGCTTGATGACTTGCTGAAGGCGGACTTCTTTTTGCAGCAGCTCCATTATCTCAGCCCGGTCCTGGGCCCAGTTTGTCCCGACCTGCTGCTCCCACCAGGGGGTAATCTCATCAAGGTACTCGCTGTAGCTTCCAAGCCAGGAGATGGCCGGATAATGCCGCGCGTTGGCTAGCTGCCGGTCAAGTTCCCAGAAGCAGCGCACGAAACGCTTGGTATGCTGAGTGACCGGCTCGGAAAAATCCCCGCCCGGGGGAGATACCGCGCCGATGATCGAGACCGAGCCGGTCCGGCCGGAAAGGGTCTTCATGTAGCCCGCCCTTTCATAGAACTCTGCAATTCGGGTCGGCAGATAGGCCGGGAATCCTTCTTCGGCCGGCATCTCTTCCATGCGTCCCGAAAGCTCCCGGAGTGCCTCTGCCCAGCGGGAGGTCGAATCGGCCATCACGGCCACATGATAACCCTGGTCGCGGAAGTATTCGGCCAGGGTCACCCCGGTATAGATGCTCGCCTCCCGGGCGGATACCGGCATGTTTGATGTGTTGGCAATGAGAATGGTGCGCTCCATGAGGCTGGCACCGGTCCGGGGGTCGGTGAGCTTCGGAAACTCGGTTAGAACATCGGTCATTTCATTGCCGCGCTCTCCGCAGCCGATATAAACAACGATGGAGGCGTCGCACCATTTTGCCAGGGCATGCTGGATCATCGTTTTGCCGGTGCCGAAACCGCCCGGTATGGCCACGGTGCCTCCCTTGGCCACGGGAAACAGGGTGTCTATTACCCGCTGGCCGGTGATGAGCGGAATATCCAGGGGCAGGCGCTCGAAAACAGGCCGCGGCGAGCGGATGGGCCAGCGCTGCATTAACATGACCTGCCTTTCACCGCCGGCCGTGGCCACCAGGGCGACCGGTTCTTCTACGGTATAATCACCTTCCGGCATGATGGAAATGAGTTTTCCGCTCACATCCGGGGGAACGAGTATTCTGTGCTCGACCCGCTCCGTTTCCTGGACCGAGCCGATAATCATCCCTCCGGCAACCGGCCCGTTCGTTCCCGGATCGGCCGGAACGAAATGCCACTTTTTTTCCCTGTCGAGGGAAGGGCACCGGATGCCCCGCTCGATGAAGCTTCTCGACAACTTATAAATTTCCTCAAGCGGTCTCTGGATGCCGTCGTATATTGTGCCGATAAGACCGGGCCCGAGCTCAACAGAAAGGGGCATGCCCGATCCGTATATGTTCATTCCCGGGGCAATACCGGTGGTGTCTTCGTACACCTGGATGATCGCGCCGTCTCCTTCGAGCTTAATTATTTCTCCGACCAGGCGCGCTTCACCGACCCGAACGAGCTCGAGCATCATGGCGTCGGTGATTCCGGCAGCCTCGATAACCGGGCCATTGACTCGTCTTACCTGTCCGATTATTCTCTCATTAATTAGTCGATCATTCATGATTCGTTAATCTCATCGTTAATCATCCTTCTGATCTCCGATTGACCGCGCAGGATCCTGGTCGGCACCAGATTATTGAACAGCAGGCGCTTGTTTGCCGCGATCAGGACAACCCCCTGGGCAAGAAGCGGGTCGTTTGAGGATTTTGTCAAAGTCACCTTCCGGCCGGTAAGCTTTTCGATTTCAGCCTCGGCTTCGGCCAGGACGGCATCTTTGAGTAACTTTATTTCCCTGAGAGAGGCATTTACTTCGGCCTCCGCGGTATTGAGACCGATGGCCGCTTCCACGATCCATCCGATCAGGACCTGCCGGTATTCCGGCCTGTCGATCAGGCCGGCCAGTTTTTCGCTCGCAGCTTTGAGGATCGTCCGGATAATCCGATCACGACCTTTTAAAGAGATCCGGTGGGTCCTGACCGAGATTCTCGAAGACGCGCTTCTCTTTATGGCCGCGATCTGCTCTAAAGCCTTCTCTTTCGCGTCCTTCATGATCGCCCCGGCTTGATGCTCCGCCGAGGCCCGCCTTTCTTTCGCCATCTTCTCCGCGGCGGCCAATATTTTATCCGCCTCAAGTACGGCATCTTTGGCGATGCCGTTCAGCAGGTCCTTTTTGCCTGAATTTTTATCCGAGTCAGCAGCTTCCACGGTTTCCTTCCTTTAGAGCTTAATCCCGATAGCCTCATTGACCATTTCCCTGATGCCCGGTTTGCCGGCGATCTTTCCCTGCCGGTCGGGAATCTCCACGATGAGCGGAAACGTTTGCGTGAAGACAAACCGGTCCACCAGCGGGCGGATAAGCTCTGCGATGCGCTCGGTAATGATGATGATGCCGACCTCATTGTCTTCCAGGGCGGCATTGAACGCCCCTTCGGCTTCAGCGGGATCGTTAACCGTCTTTCCTTTCACCCCGACCATCCCGAAGCCCAGGACGGCGTCTTCATCACCGATCATGAAATATTTCATAGATAAATCTAGACCTTGCCGAGAATCATCAAGGCGGTAATGAATCCGAAGACAACGAGACCTTCGGCCAGGGCTATGAAGATAAGCGCCTGGCCGGCGATCTCCGGTTTTTCCGCGATGGCGCCCATGGCCGCTGCCCCGACATTGGCGATCGCAATTCCGGCGCCGATCGCGCCAAAGCCGAAGGCAATCGCCGCCGCGACCAGCCCAAACTTGGCAATTCCCGCCTGCTCTGCGCTGACGGGCTGCTCCGAACCTGCCGGCTGTTCCGAACCGGTAGACTGCTGGGCAAAGCCCCTCATCACGGGCAGCATACCGAGAATCACCATCAGCGCTAAGACCAGAAAAAAACTGAGGGCGATATTCTTTTTAAATTTTTGCCTGGTGTTTAAGTTCTCCATTTAAAATCCTCCTAAATTAATCAAGGCTGCGTAATGAGACCGGCTTATAGGCAATACCGGAGCCGCTGAAATACTTGGAAAAGAATTCATAGTAATTGAGACGAAGCGATTGGACGCCCGCAGACAGGCCCTCCAGGGCGATGACCAGGATGTTTCCCAGGACCAGGACCAGAATGGACCAGATGTTATAGGAAGCCCCTCCGCTCACCATCCGGGCGATTTCGAAAAATGCAATCATCAGGCTTACATGTGCGATTCCCAGCCCGGCTACCCGCATGAAGGATAAGGTATTGGCAAGATAGCCTGAGAATATCTCAAGCATTTCGACGATCCATTCCATAAAGAAATCTATGGGTGTCAGTATTGTGAACTTTTCCGCAGGGTTCTTTCTCCTCCGGATCGTAAATTCCAGCGGTGGTTTGAAGATCAGGATAATGGCGGGCAGGCCGAGCAGCCAGAAAAGCAAGTCCGCGGCCGGCATGGCTTTGTAGTCGTGACTTACGAAGTAATAGGCGACGTAAACGCCGGCGCCGTAGATCCAGCCGCCGATGAGGCCGCCCTTGTCCATGATCAGTCCGAACCAACGCCGCCTGGCAACCAGGTTTATCCAGTTAAGAACGAGACCCAGACCGATAACGGAAATCCCGAAATAGATCGTGATAACTAATATGCCGTAGACATCCTTTACGAATCCTGATTTCGCGGCCTGCCCTGAAATTATGCCGTGGTAATCGAACCACAGGGGCTTGAACAACTGCATCCCGAAATAGGCGCCGAACAGGATGCCGGTAATAATCGCCGAAAGGCCGCACCAGGCGATAAGCTTTAAGAGGTTGTGTATCCCTTCGTTTCTGCCCTTGTAGGCGATTGAGCTGATCAGGCCGGTTATAAACAGCAAGGCCCCGTGGCCGGCATCCCCGAACATGAGGCCGAACATGATGAGATAGGCGACTGCTACAAAGGGAGTCGGATCAACGGTGCCGTATTCGGGAATGGAATAGTTTTGCACCAGCATCTGGAAGGGGCGTAAAAATCTCGGATTCTTTAATTGCACCGGTACGGGGACCGGGCTCTCCTTATTCTTCTGTACATCTTTCGGATCGTTCCACTCCAGGTAACAGCGCCCCCCGGTTATCCCTTTGATGCTCTCATCAAGAGTCCCCTGCTTTTCCGCCGGCAGCCAGCCGGTAAAGAGCATTGTGCGGGCGGTCTTGCTGAAATAGGACTGGATCTTATAATAGAGCTCATTCATCCTCAGGTTTGCCCACATAGTGTCCAGGCCGGCCCGCTTTTCTTCGATCAGGTTCCGGATCTGATCGTTTAATCCTTCCTGTTCGGACCGCAGTCCGGCCAGCTTCGTTTCAAGATCGTTTATCACCTCATCCCTGGCGCCGCTCATCTCTTTTGAAAGCTCCACATCCACCCAGCCGTATTTATCGAGAATCTTATTTACCCGGGCCTCGTCCCGTTTCATGGTGATCAGCAACAGGGCGGTGTGGTCCTCTTCCTCCCGAAAATTGAGGCGCACGGACGGTAGGGCCTTTAATGCGGAAGAAAAAGCCTCGAGATGGGCCGATCGTACGGACCCCGTCTGGATGCTGAGAAACGAATACTGCGAGCGGGCCTGAATCCCGCTTCTCAGATCGCCGAAGAGATCGAGCTGGCGTTTTATGTCCTCGAATCTCAGGATTTCCTGCTGTATCGTGCGCTGGCGGTCGCGCCTCCCCTGAAGGCCGGCGGCAATATTGTCGAGGGCCTTGTTCGTCTCATCCAGGTCCAGGGCTTTTAGCTTTTCCACATCCAGCGTCCCGTTCCCTTCGGAACCCGGTTTGTATCCGGCCAGGTCCAGGAAGGATTCGATCCTTTTTCTGATTTCACCGATGAGGGCTTCCGAGATCTTCGGGGTGACGGAATCCACTTTGGATTTCCAGGAAGAGGTGATTTCTTTTATGTTGACAAAATGCAGGACGCTCTGGCGGAGCAGCTCTTTGGTTACCCTGTCCGCATCATGGTCGAGCACAACCGCTATCAGTTGCTTCATGCGCGCGGTAAACATCACAGCACACTCTTAATACGGTCCTCAGGAAGATCATAATACCTGGCATTGAGGATGGTCATTATTTTTTTGCTTTCATTTCTTTTGAGAATAAAATAGGCCAGGATTATCCCGATGGTGAAAGGATAGCCGGCCAGCACATGCCGGACCTCGGCCATCATGATCTGTTCCAGAATGCGCTCGACGAGAATGAGGCGGGAATAACTTTCAGAGCCGGAAGGAGCCCGCGTCCCTTCGGAGGTCAACATGGCCGCAAACGCGGAATATTTTTCCTGTATCAGCCAGGACAGGATATCCGGCTGGGAGGCATAGGCGGAAGCAACCGTGTCTCGATCGATGTTGAAGCCCTGGGGGAGCATATAACGGACCGCCTCCTCTAACGGCAGGTTATAGAAGCTCTTGAATCTGACCAGCCAGTTGATGTTTTGCAGGTCGATCTCAACCCCGATCAGGCGCCTGGTAAGATCATGGTCCCTGGACGAAAGCTTTTCTGTTTCTTTTAAGATCTGCCGGTAGAAATAATGGTCCAGGGCGATATCCACCGGGAAGATACTGCCCTTTTCTTTTACCCGGAGGGCACTTTGCTCCACCGTTTCCGCATAAGGAGTCGCTTTCAGGGCCGCAATCACACCCTCCATATCCCCGGCATTGATGATATGATCGAGGTGAAGATCGTAGTGAATTTTTTCCCGGTAAAGATAGCCGGCCGACCCTTCAATGCTGCGCCCGCGCACGGTGCGGTCAAACCAGAGGCGGAGTGCGTTTTTAAGATTGTCCAGCTCATAGCGGGAAGCCAGGGCCCTGATAAAGCTCAAGAGGCTGCCCTGCACAAATCGTTCAAGCTCTAGATAGAGATTGACCTCTTTCTTGAACAGCTCGAGCTCTCCCATCTTAAGGTCCCCCGTTTTATTATACACGGATTCGATAACTGAAAAAGATGTATCCCGGAGCAGTTGGATGGCTTCGGGAAGGGAATGGGACCTGATCATCTGTCCTAAAAGCTCATCCGGGATGATTTTGCTGATCCGGGCTCGAAGCTTGGCGTTAATAAATGCATATTTCCTCAGCGCGCCGGCCACAGGATCATTCCTTTTTGTATTCCGGAGTAATCAACAGGGCCGTAATTTTATCTACCATCGCCGCTATAAGCTCTTCATTCTTTTTCATAAAAGCGGAGTTTTCCTCTTCTGCCCGCCGGACTGCCAGCTCAAATTCAGCTTCTGCCTCCTCTTTGGCTCCGGCAATCGCCTCCCGGATGAGTTTTTGCGCTTCCGCCCGGGCCTCCTTGATGTTCCGGCTGATTTCATCTTCGACTCTGCTTTTCAGCTCGGAAGCTTTCTTATGAGCATCGCCGACTATTTTTCCGGCCGAGCTCTCAGCCTCAAGAACTTCATCAATAATATCCTGCACGGACGCCGCCTTTATCTAATATATTCCTGTCTGCATTGAAATGAAATACTGAATAGCATTTTTTATAACCCATCGCATATTACATCCGCAACTTAAATTTTAATGGTAAAATTCAGCATAATAGGTACGGGCGATGGACTTTAATATTTCTTGTTAAAATAACAAGCTTTTGAGCTATCATAGCATATGGCGAAACAAAAAGCAAATCCGAAATTATTGGTCAAGAGAGGCTTAAGTCCTGTGCTTGACGACTCAGGATTAGCTGGGTATAATCGATTCTATCAGTTAGAGGCTTAATTTGATTTATCAGAATAGATACGATGAATTAATTAAAATCTGCAAACAAATAACCACCCACAGGCAAGTACTGGCTAAACCCAAAATAGAGGAATTGACTTTAGAGTATATAGATGTAAATACGGCAAACGAGGATCTGCTGTCTCATCTGATTACCGAGTCTCTTCTGAAAAGAATTGACCGGCAGTTGTTGGAAAGCAAGAATATTTATATACAGCAATTTGATATACCACAGACAACCATGTTTTATAGCATGGCTGAAGCCGTTCCGTTTGTGTTTACCGGTCATAATCTGGCCAATCAATATTTAGAAAAAGTAATGAACGACTTAAAAACCGCCACCCTGTTTGATATCGGGATTGCCAAAGGCCTGCAGGTGGAAAAGCTGCTGTTCATGCTGGCCAAAGGATCAAACCGCCTGGAAAAAATCAATATAATCGGCCTGGACCCGGTTGAAGATAATCTAACTGCGGCCAGGAAAAATTTAGAGTATATTCGAGACCAACTTCCGTTCGTTTTGAATTTTCATTCGGTATGCAATATGATCGAAAATCTTACCGATAATGATTACGGTTTTATAAAAAAAATAGGCGGTGATAACATTTTAATCAATTCTGCTTTTACCCTCCACCATACCTCTCATCCCCTCAATAACCGGGAAGCTCGCACTGATTTGATTAAAAAACTGGCCGGATTAAAGCCGCTGATTCTAACCCTGGTCGAGCCCCATTCCAACCATGACACGGAAGAATTGACCAAACGCTTACATTATTCCTGGCAGCATTTCGGTACCGTTTTCAAACTGGTAGATGAAGCGGACATAGATATCTCTCATAAATTTTTAATAAAAGAAAAATTCTTCGGCCGGGAGATAAGGGACATATTCGGGGTCAGCGATCATTTTCGCTGTGAGCGTCATGAGTTATATGATTCCTGGCTGCTCAGATTGAATAAAGCAGGCTTTAAACCGGTGGATTTTGTTGATTTAAAGGTGGAACTTCCGCCTTATTGCAAATATACTATCTCAGAGGGACTTGTCCGCATGGATTATAATGATACAACGGTTGTTTCTGTTTTTGCTTATACTTTATAGGCCGATAATTTTAAAAGGAGAGAATCATGGGTATTGGAAATAAAGAAGAGGAATTGAAAGTCCTGGGCACAAATATCCAGGGGTTTGCCCACGCCTGTATAAATCTGAACATTGTGGCCGGTTCCAAGGCAGGCAGTTTGATCGCCGATATTGAAGCTACGGCCTGGTACCCCTTTGAACGTTTAAGAGCGATAGAAAGAACCGTGCTTGAATCTTATGAGAATGCCGGCCCCATCATGGAAAGAGTCGGCATGGAAATGATGGGAGGCTGGTACAATATGGGAGGAGGCAAGGAAATCATTGATAAAGGAGTGGATTTCCTGCGCTTTCAGAGCGGCTCTCAGGGCTATACCAGCGTGGTAATAGGACCGGAAGGCCAGGTTGGAAGCTTTAAGCTGATCGAGCTGGATGAAAAAAACGGCAAAGCCTTAATCCACAGCACGACCCCATTTAATAAAGACCTGGAGCGGGGGGTAATTATCGGCGGGATGTCTGCCCCGGGCGATCTCGATTACATCGACGTTAATAACGATGAAGATAAATACTATTTCAAAATAGAATTCTGTTAGAGGAAGCACATGAAATTAGAAGAGCTGTTGGAATCCGAGACCCTCCCTTCTAGAACCGATTTGACAGAAGAAGACCTGGCCAGATTGGTCAGGAAATACAGAGGTCTTTTAAAAGAACGGGAAAGAGACAGGGCTTTTTGGGCGGCCACCAATGAAAACCTGAAAATCGCCTATGAAAAATTGGATGAAAAGGAGAGAGAATTAGCAAAGGCTTACGGCATTATCCAGGAGGATTTATCTGTGGCCAGTCAAATTCAGGCTGCCCTGTTGCCAAAGCCATTGGCTAAAATGGAAGCCGAGCTCGATCTGGCTGTTTTTCATAAACAGTTGAGCGAGGTGGGGGGAGATTACTACGATTTTTTCAAAACTAAGAGCGGCAGCTATGCCATAGGCATATTTGATATTTCCGGCCACGGTGTCTCCGCCGCCTTAGTAATGACTTTTTTAAAGGCCCAATTCATGCTTATCATGGAGAGGTTGGAATCAGCAAAGGAAATAGTTGAAGGGGTTAACTCGATTTCCTATGGTTTCCTTAGAGAGGTAAAAAAATACGCGACTGTTAATTTCGTGATTTTTGGTCAGGATAAACTGCGCTATACCTGCGGCGGCGGTTTTGGGATGCTCTTACACGCTAAAGAGCCTCATTTTTTTGCCAAAAAGGACCATTTCCTAGGCTTAAGAGAAAAGCCGTTTCATGAGCACGAGCTCGACTTTAAGAAAGATGATATTCTGGTCTTGTATACCGATGGTATGGTGGAAGCTCAAAATGACCGGGGCGAAGACTATTCTGTGAGCAGGCTCAATCAGCTAATAATCAATAATTCTGAGAAACAGGTAGAAGATATCTTAAGAGTCTGTCTGGAAGACTACCGGAACTTCAGGAGTAAAGATACAGATGACATAACCTTGATTATCCTGCGAAAAAAGGTTTAGTTCATGATAACCGAAGAAGATTTGGCTAAAACCAATATTTCCATGAAGTATGATATATCTCCGATTAAAAATATAATTGGGGACTTAAGCGGGCTGCTAGGTAATTCATGCGAGGAATTAATCGGTTCCTTTTATCCCAAAAACGTGGGCAAGAAAGCAAACGTAGTCATTACCGAGCTCCTAAATAATGCGGTGGCAAACAATATAGACGGAGAAAGTAAAATAGCTTTGGAATTGAAAATCGACAAAGATCGATTGTGGGTCAAAGTAATAAATGTGGCCAGAAAAGAACAGTTCGAAAAGGTAAAATCACATCTAGATAAGGTTAACTCTGCCGAGGACCTGAAAAAATTGCTGGCCGAAACCATTCGTTTCAGAAGAAAAGACAGATTGCGAGGGGGGCTTGGCTTGATCAGGTTAGCTGCCGAGAATAAATTTAGTATCTCGGTAGACTTTGATGATCCTTTTCTTATCGTGGAGTCCCGGATTTCCTTAGGAGGTTTAAGTTGAAAATACTGGCTTATGGCGATATCATGGATGGGGGGGTGAGTGTCTTCACTTCAGTTGCAAAGCTGGACGCGGGGAAATTGATTGTCTCCTTCGGCGGAGTTATCCGGATAGATAACCCATACAAACATCTGACAAATTATTTAAACGAACTGGAAAGCATTTTGCCAAAACAGCAGATTGACGCGATTGAGCTTGATTTTCAGGAACTGGGTTTTTGTAATTCTAACGGTTTTTATATTATTATGGATATTACGGAGATGATCTATACCAACAGCAATGGTCCTGTGGCGGTGAAAAGATTAAAAGATGACGATTGGCAGCAGGAAACCCTGCCGATTCTATTGAATACGGACGAGCCCGAGATTGATAAACGTACCACTTTTGAAGAGTTTCAAGAGTTATAATGCAGTCAACGCATACGGATCGATTCTTAAACTTATTAGATTATTTTATATTTCGAATCTCCGCTTCCGGGGAAGTTGAGGCTGAAAACCAAAGCGCCCGGCAGTTATTCAATAGTATTTCGACTCAGAACAGCCGATTAAAGAGTCTGTTTGGTTTAGAGAGCTGTGATCAGGCCTTTGAGCTGGCCGGCTCCGCGCAAAAAAAAGAAGTTGACATTTTGCTGGCGGACGGGCATAAGAAAAAAATAAGATGGGAGTTTATCAAGATAAACAATGAGATTTTCTGCACTGCCGTGGACTGGGACCCGGTACAGGAATTGGTGAATAAAGCCAGGCATGAGAACTTAATATTTAAAGAGTTATTGTTGAATATACTTCCCGGCTATATCGCCGATGAGCTTGTTGCAAAAAAAACGGTCCATCCCAAGGTCTATCGGCACAGCACAATTATGTTTACTGATGTGGTCGGCT
Source organism: uncultured Spirochaetaceae bacterium (assembly GCA_964514815.1). Classification (GTDB taxonomy): domain Bacteria; phylum Spirochaetota; class Spirochaetia; order SZUA-6; family DRHE01; genus CAZERV01. Next base: position 11,522 of record CAZERV010000080.1, read on the forward strand.
TTTCAAAACTCTCCTTTCATCTTGACCCTGTTTCTCTTATCCGCAAGCTGAACTCTTATTTTTCTTTATACGATAGAGTCATGGAAGAGTTTGGGATTGAGAAGATCAAGACCATTGGAGATTCCTACATGAGTGTCTCGGGAATTCCGATTAAGAAGCCCTCCCACTCTGTTGATTGCTGTCTGGCAGCTCTCAATATACTGCATTTAATGGAGGAAATTGCGAAACCTGATCGAATAGTCGAAAATATTGATCTAAACAATTGGTCCATCCGAATCGGGATACATGCCGGTCCCTGCATTTCGGGCGTGGTGGGCTATAAGAAATATACTTTCGACATCTGGGGCGATACTGTCAATATAGCTTCTCGCATGGAAAAAGCCGGCGCTCCCGGAAAGATTAATATTTCCGAGTCCACCTTTAAAGAAGTAGAGGACTTTTTTGAATGTAATTTTCGGGGCAGCCAGGAAGTAAAGACTATCGGCAGAGTAAACATGTATTTTCTGAATCGCATTAAGCCAGAGCTCTCCGCAGATGATAGAGGATTTTTCCCGAATACAAAATTTAATCGATACTATTGCGAGAAATTTGGGATAAAACAGGAGAATGTTGGCCGGGCTATGCTGCCTCATTTTATAAACAATTATTTAAAAATGAAAAATAAATATATTTAGGAGACTGGTAATCATGGCAGAAAAAAGGATATATCCCAGGATCATTTCCGATTGGCCGCTCTTTCTGGCCACCGAGAAGGGGCAGAAACGAATCGGCTATATTAAAAATATCTCTCTAAGCGGAGCTCTTCTCTTCTTTTCAGAAGATTATGAGCTTGAAACCGGAAGACATAAGTTTTCCTTAAAATTAAAAAACCAACAGTTGAAGCCGGAGGAGTTAACATTAACCGGGTTAAAAGAATGGGTAGCAACGAAAAAAAATGAGGTTCACCTGGCTCTAGCTTTAGAAGAGCTTGAAAGAGAAAAAAGGTCTGTCTTCGTCCGCTTTTTAAGCCGCAGTGATAAGCTCCATATCGAGGCAGTTCTACTAGAAATTGAATAGAAGTGATTATCAATGAGCATTTAAAAAAAGTCATCAACAGCGGCTCTGCGGTAAGGTCTATTTTTGAATTAGGTTTTAAATTCAAAAAAGAAGGAAAAAGTCCCATCGACCTGTCCATCGGTAATCCTGATATAAAGCCGCCAGGGGAATACTACGACGTTCTGGATCAAGCAATAAAAGAATCCAGATCCTCTTCTACAAATTCTCATAGATATATGTCGAATAGCGGATATTTTGAAACAAAGAAGAGAGTCGCCGCCGATCTCTCTCAAATGTACGGTTTGAATTTCAGGGCGGAAAATATTTTCATGACCGTCGGCGCGGCTAATGCTTTAGATGTGCTTTTAAGCACTCTTATTGAGCCGGTAATAACATTTGAAAACGATATTCCGGGTCTAAGAAAAACTGTCTTAGCCCAGGATCAGAAGTTTGCCTTAGATGAAATAATCACCATTGCTCCCTACTTTGTCGAGTACCGAAATCTAATTAAAAGCAATCAAGGGAAACAGGTTGTCGTTTATTCTGACGAAAAATACCGCCTGGATATTGCTTCTATTGAGAAAGCAATTACTAAGAAAACTAAAGCTATCTTACTTAATTCTCCCAACAACCCGACCGGGGCTGTATATGGAGAGGAAGAGCTCATTAGCCTGGCCGAGCTTTTAAAAAATAAGAATGATGAGCTTGGAATAACAATTGCAGTTATAGAAGATGCAGCCTATGGCCTGATACTATTCGGCGAAAATAAATTATACTCCATACTCCCTCATTACAAGTATACTTTTTTTGTGACCTCGTTCTCAAAGTCCCTCGGTTTGGCGGGGGAGCGCATCGGATATTTTGCTGTACATCCCTATCTGGAAGACGATGCGGATGAATGGGAAGTATTACAAAGCGCCCTGGCCATTAATTTGCGCATAAAAGTGGTAAATGCACCGGCCCTGCAGCAGAGAATCATCGAAAGAATCGGTTCGTTTCTGAAAGTCGATACTAAAGCATACGAACGAAGAATGAACAGATTAACCGACACCCTGGAGAATCTGGGGTTCCAATTTGAAAGGCCGAATGGCGGTTTCTATATTTTCATTCGACTGCCCTCAATTTTTAAAGATGAAGCTGACTTCAGACAGGCGGCTCATGAAGGGGACCAGCCCCTGTTATATGTTCCCGGGATAGCATTTGGAGGTAAAAGGTACGAAAGATATCTCCGTCTGAGTGTTTGCGCAAGTAATGAAGATATTGAAAGGGCCTGCAGAAGACTAAAGGAACTATGTGGAAAACGGATATATCGACAAAGGGGCTCTCTCTGAATATTTAGAGTCAAAAGAGAAGGAAAAGAAGAACGAGTCTTAGGGCGGGGGATGTTAGTACCGCTTGCCTGTTAAACCCACAAGATTGAGGATCAGAGGTCCTGGCAATGACATTAGAACCCCCCTTTTGGAAAAGCTCGTATCAGTACTGACGCATAACTTATAAATCCACACATAATAGCGACTTACAGATAAATGGATTTTTTTCGTCTTTTAGGCGGGTAGACGCCCATATAGCCCATTTGATATGATAAAATCGGCGTAGGCTGGGCTACTAACCATTTGGCTGACCTGCCGGCGGCTGACCGAGCTCACTGCCATCGCTGCTGCCGCAGCTTTATTGCTAATAGACAGGGAAACTTTCTTAAAAGGGGTAGACAACACCCACCTTTCTATAGGATGAGGAGACTCAAATGATGACAGGGAGAGAAGCCCCGGCACTCATCCAGTGTGGACGCAGGTGGTAAGTAAAATGCTGTGGAGCAAAGAATGGCTGGATCGGGAAGTGTGCAGCGGAGAGCAGAAGAAAAAGCAGTATTACGTGGGATCAAGAGGCTTGCCGAGCGGCTGAAGAAAGCTTTTCCACAGTATTTAATGACTCTAATAATGCCGGGTTCGGTGTAATGGGTGGAATTACCTTCAGAGTTAAGAACTGGGGGCTTGATATTGATCTGAATTTTACCTACAGAAAACGCCCTTCAAGAGTGATCGAGGGTGTGATGTTTGATGATTACATCAATCTGTTATCCGGCACCCTGAGTGATGTATTTATCTCTCGTAAATAAAATAACAGCTGCCGGAATAATTCCCGTGGTGCCTTTCTAATATATTTCATCATGAGATCCAATATCCATTAAAATGATCTCTTTACCTTCAATCTTTAAAATGAAAACAATGTGGTAGCTATACGAAAGGCTGACAGTGTGTTTGTTTTTATGCTTTCCTTTTAACCGGTGGAGCTTCAAGGAAGGATTATTCGGATTCTTCTGAAGTTTTTTTAGAATATCTTTGAAAATACCTTCTAAATCCGGATGCTTTCTAAGAAACTTTCGTGAAGTGCGAATAAATGTATTAGTCCAGGACAATGTATACATACT
>CAZERV010000081.1:0-14915 GCA_964514815.1 uncultured Spirochaetaceae bacterium
TTGGACTTTGGCTATAAAAACTTAGGTTGCGGATGAAATCAGCGCTGGGAAAGAAAGTAAGCAATATTTGGACTAAAAAAGCTCGTGGCGTTTGGAATATTGAGGAATTATCATCACACGATAAGAAGCATTATCTTTAAGTTGACATTTATATCCCATTTATAATTCCCATATTCAACCTTGCCATAATCCCATTATTATATTAATATAAAATATCAATTGAAAGGGATGGATAAGAATGGCCAATAAAACACGGACCCATGTGCTGGTCCCTGAAGCTCTTTTAGCAGATATCGATGCTTTTATAGGGAAAAGAAAACGGAGCTGGTTTATCACTCAAGTAGCGGAAAAAGAAATAGAACGGTTGAAATTTCTTCGAACCATCGAGGAGACCTCTGGGGCCTGGAGTGGGGAGGATCACCCGGAACTGGAAAATGGAAGCTATAACTGGCTAAAGGAGCAAAGGATTTCCGATGAAAAGACCAGAACCAGGGACGGAAAGTGATGGCAGGATATCTCCTTGATACTACTGCGATAATTGATCATCTAAGGGGGAAAGAAGAAATTACTTCCTTCTTAAAGGCCTTGGGGGAAGGCGGCGAACGGGTAGGTTGCTGTTGTATCAATATCACAGAGACTTATACCGGAATGAAAAAGCACGAGGAGAAAAAGACCGACCAATTCATTCAAAGCCTTCATTACTTCCCTGTAACCCACGAAATTTCTCGACTGGCCGGGAGGCTAAAGAATAGGTATGCTCAAAAAGGGATTACATTGGGAACATGTGATATGATAATCGCCGCTACTACCATCACTTATAGAGTGACCCTGGTAACTGCCAATGCTCGACATTATCCTCTCTCACAACTGAAAATTCGCGAAATGTAGTGAGGTAGGCCTGGTTTCAAGAAAGGTGAATGTTCTCCGCTATCAAAGCCGGCCATACACTCTCTCCATGTTCTCGATAAAAGCCGGCTCGGAGCCTCGGTCAATCAGGGCGGCGGCCGCGTACCTGTGGCAGCCGTCGGCAATTCCGCCCACCGCTTCCGCAGCTTCCGGGATCAACTGCATGAAATCCGGGAAAGCGGGGATACCGACTGTTTCTATTTTCTTTCTAAGAGGCGGGGGCATTCGGGCTGAGACCTTGGTGAGAGAGATCCCCAGGTCCCCGATTCCTGGTTGTAACTGCGGAAAGTGCTGAAAGCCGATTATATACTTATCCGGCCCGGCAATCTCCCTTGATATTAAATGCTCCAGGAAGAGCCCCACGGCTTTGACACCCATCGGGAAGAAGCGCTTCCCGATATCGGCCCATTGGAAATGGGCGCTCCCGCTCAGGCCTGTTTTCTTTATTCTCTCAAGCTCTGCCTCGAACAGGCGGTTTTTCATTTTAAGAAGGCTTTCAGCCGTTTTAACTGCTCTTCCTCGGTCTTTTCCCAGCAGAAAACTGATCCCCTCCATAGTCCTCCCGGAATAAAAGCCGATGGAACCGAGCAGGTCGAGGATCCCGGTAATTTCTTCGGCCTTTCTCTTTCCGAAAGCCGGGAAAATTAGCTCCTCTCCCGACCTTTCTACCAGACCCTGCTCCATTGCCTCGGAAAGAAGCATCCCGTTCACTCCGCTTAAAGCCCCGTCTCTGGCCTGCCTGTCTCCGCAGGCGCCTATTATCCCGTAAACCTTTAATTCTTCCGATTCAGCCTCCAGCCTTTTCGCCGGACCGTCCACCTGCCTGAGCATTTCTCCGCCGAATAGGGCGGCCACAGCGGCCCCGGAAATCTCGGTATCTCCGCTTATCCCGAACTTTTCCGGATTGAGATGAATGACATTGGCGCCTGCCTCTTATCCGGGTAGGTGGTGGTCAAGGATGATGACGAGCCGGTTTCGGTCTGCGGAGGCGGTATATCTACCGATTAGACCGGAGTTCTGCCCGCCCAAGTCGGCAAAGATCAGGCAGCCCGGAGTGGGGGTGAAAATTCTTTCCAGGACGAGCCGGTGGATTTTTTCCAGGGGAAGCAGCTTGCAGTTTAAAGAGAGCGCGTCGAAGGCCCTGGAGAGAGAAGCCGCCGCACATAGCCCGTCCGCATCGTTGTGATGTACCACGAGGACCGAAGCCTTAAGGGTATCCAGAAAGATTCCCGCTGCCCACCTGGAGTATGGTCTCGGGCCCGGCCGGCAGGACGGTCTTGACGTCGGCTTCCAGGGTGTTAGCCTCGGTCTTTAATACCACGGAGATGTTTTCGGGCCGGATGGCTGCAAAGACCTCCCTGCCGGCCTGAATATTTTTGTAGCAGGTCCGGAGGGTAAAGAGCCCGCAGTCAACCGCAATTCCGCGCTCATGCTGTTCGCGCAAAGTTTTTCCCTCGATCTTGTTCATGGATGGGCTGCCGATGAAATCGGAAACAAAGAGGGTGGCCGGTCTCCTGTAAACGGTCTTGGGGCGCTCCAACTGCTCTATCTTCCCCTGGTTCAAAACGGTGATTCGATTGGCCATGGTCAGGCCTTCGACCTGGTCGTGGGTGACATAGACCGTGGTGGCCCCGGTTTGATAGTGAATGTTTTTGATCTCCGCCCTCATCTCCAGCCGCAGCCTGGCATCCAGGTTGGATAAGGGCTCATCCATCAAAAAGATGTCGGGCTTGCTTACCAGCATCCTGGCCAGGGCGACCCTCTGCTGTTGGCCCCCGCTCATCTCCTGGGGGTATCTCCCAGCCAGGCCTTCGAGCTCGCTTCCGATCTGGAGAATGGCCGTTATCCCGGTCCGGACGGTAAAAGGAAGATTTTTTGCTATGCAGACCAGGGCCAGGAGCAGAAAGGTACCGTAGAGGGCCGGAATCGGTCCGATTTTATGAGTGAAAAGAGAGAGGTAGAGGGCACCGAAGGCAATGCCTGGAACGAGGTAGGGGAGAAAGGATACCTGCTCGACCGTATTGGCAAGCCTGGTATGCCTCCCCCTTACTACCGCGTAACCGATGAAGATGCCCAGGAAACCCGCCGCCGCCGCTGCGGTCAGGGCAAGCTTGACGCTGTTCCAGGCGGCCTTGATGATGGCCATGTTTCTTAAGATGCCGGCTTCTCCTTCGGCAAACTCGGTGTTGGCTTTCCCGATCCAGAAGAGAAAAGTCAAATTTTTAAGGGAATAATCATCCGGATAGAGAGTGAGGGTCTGCCAGACCAGGAGGATGAGGGGCATTAAAACCGAAATAATGAGCAGAAACACCACCCCGGCGAAGAAGGGGTACCTCATCCTGCCTAAAGCCCTGGAAAAAGTGAGTATGAAGCTTGAGAGGAGGGCCGGGATAACGATGGGAAAAGTAATTCTCCGTAGTATATAGAACCGGGAGGCGCCCAGAATCTCTCCCGATTCCTCGAGCCGCGAGTCGATGCTGGAAAGGGCGGCGGATATAAGCAGGAAGGTGTAAGGGAAATAATGCAGGGAGAGCGTAAATACAATGGGAAAATACCCGTAAGAGAGCCAGTTGGGAGATCTGTCCTGGTGACCAGCCAGGCGAGCATGGAGCCGATAAGCATGGCGAAGAGAGAAATTCCGAGCGAGGTGGAGACAGAGTTGAAGAGTGGCCTGAGCAGGAGCGTCATGGAGATGATGATGTGGGGCCGGCGCAGGTAGTTCCTTAATTCCAGTTGGCTACCCAGAACTCCAGGATCTTCAGACTGTTTTCCCAGACAAACTCCGGGTCCGAGGCCCAGAGATTGAGGTCCGAGAGCTTTCTCGTTCCTTTCACGGGCGGCACATCGGTCCGGACGGAGAAGTTCCCCAGGACATAGTAGGGAACATAGCCGTTGCCACCCTTTACGGCGGCCAGGACTTCAATAAACTCCGACATCTTCTGGGGGTCCGGGAAGAAAAACCGTCCCTTCCACTTTACGAGATGATTGACAAGCCGCGGCATCTGAGTCTCAATATCATTACTTTAGGAAAAACAGCATGGATTTTTACCGGTCGATCAGTGAATACTACGATTTAATTTTTCCGACCGGCCCGGAAGCCGTGGAGTTTCTAAACAACCGGATCAAACCGCAGTCCGGGGTCCTGGACCTGGCCTGCGGGACCGGGAACTATGCGATTGCCCTGGCCCGTCTTGGGCACCGGGTTTTAGGCATCGACGGGGATGGAGCGATGATTGCCAGGGCCCGGGAAAAAGCGGCGGGAGTCGAGGTCGATTTCAAGGTCGGGGATATGCTGGGCCTGAAAGATGTCGCTGTCGCCGGCTTTGATCTCATTTTCTGCATCGGAAACTCCCTCGTTCATCTGGAAAGCGAAGAAGAGATCGGGCGTCTGATAAGAGACTGTCACGAGCTTTTAGCTGAAAGAGGTCTGTTCATCGCTCAGATCGTCAATTACGACCGGATTATGGAAAAGCGCATCGTGGAGCTGCCCCGGATCAGGCGGGAAGAGGAGGGCCTGGTCTTTACCCGCCGCTATGATTACCAGGCGGACAGCAGGACCGTGCTCTTTAAGACTGAGCTGGCGGTAAGGGAAGGGGAGCGGGAAAGGAGAATCGAAAACTCCATCCCCCTCCTGATCCTGAAGAAGGCCGCTTTAATAAAACTGGCGGAACAGGCCGGATTCAAGGACCTGCATTTATTCGGCAGTTTTGCCGGAAAGGCGCACGATACCGATTCCTTTGCCACCATCCTTACCTGCAGAAGAGCTTAGTTTCAAGTCAACGAGCGCCGGGTAATTGTTCAGCATTTTTTCACCGCAGATGGGGCCGGTGCGGCCAGCTTATGGAGCACCGTGTTGAGAATGCCGCCGTTTCGGTAGTAATCCAGCTCTACCGAGGTATCGATTCTCGCCCGGACCGAAAAGGTCTTTTCCCGCCCATCCGGGGAGACCGCAGTCACCCGGACGATTTGCCGGGGTTTTTCCGGCCGCCGGATGAAATATGATTCCAGTCCCGAGAGACCGAGGCGAGCTGCATTCTCATTTTCCGGGAACTGGAGGGGGAGAACGCCCATGCCGATCAGGTTGCTCCGGTGGATCCGCTCAAAGCTCTCGGCAAGCACGGCCTTTACGCCGAGCAGGCAGGTCCCTTTGGCCGCCCAGTCCCGGGAGCTGCCGGCGCCGTATTCGTTGCCCGCGATTACGAGGAGCGGAATGCCCTCATCTTGATATTTCTTAGACGCCTCGTAGATGGACATCCGCTCCCCGCCCGGCAGATAGAGAGTGTAACCTCCCTCAACTCCGGGAACGAGCAGGTTCCGGATCCGGATATTGGCAAAAGTGCCCCGAATCATCACTTCGTGGTTCCCCCGCCGGGCGCCGAAGGTATTGAAGTCTTCAGGCTTCACTTCATGGTCTAAAAGCCATTTACCGGCCGGGCTGTTTACTGGAATCGCGCCGGCAGGAGAAATGTGGTCGGTGGTGATCGTATCGCCAAGCATGAGCAGCACCCGGGCATTTTCAATGACCGGGCCGGGGGGAAGCCCGGGAGCCGGGTTATTGAAAAAAGGCGGTTTTCGAATATAGGTCGACCCGTCATCCCACCGATAGCGGATTTCTTCCGTTGCCTTAACCCTATTCCAGGTCTCGTTTCCGGTGAACACTTCCGCATACCCGGCTGTAAAAAGCTCAGGGCCCAGGGTCTCCCGCAGGAGCCGGTCAATTTCTTCCTGCCCGGGCCAGAGGTCCCTGAAGTATACCGGGGCTCCGTTTGGAGCAAAGCCGAGCGGCTCCTTGGCCGGATCGAAATCCATTGTCCCGGCCAGGGCATAGGCTATGACCAGGGGGGGTGAAGCGAGAAAGTTAAGGTGGACATCAGGATGGATGCGGCCTTCGAAGTTCCGGTTGCCCGACAGCACGGAGGCAACGGCAAGACCGTTTTCCCGAACCGCCCGGCTGATTTCAGGATTGAGCGGCCCACTGTTGCCGATACAGGTGGCACAGCCGTAGCCGGCCAGGTGAAAGCCCAGGGCTTCAAGGTAAACGGTCAGGCCGGCCCGGTCCAGGTACTGTGTCACCACCCGTGAGCCGGGAGTTAAGCTCGTCTTGACCGAGGCCGGCACCTGAAGACCCAATTCGACGGCCCTTTTAGCGACCAGACCCGCGCCGAGCATCACTGAAGGATTGGAAGTATTGGTGCAGCTTGTGATGGCGGCGATAACAATGGAGCCGTGATCGAGGACCAGGTCTTTCCCGCGTCTGCCTCCTGCCGCCCGGATGAGCTTTTTACAGACCTTTCCCGCCTCTCTCAGGGGGATGCGCTCTTGAGGGTAACGGGGCCCGGCCAGCGACGGTTCCACGGCGCCCAGGTCCAGCTCGATCACGTCCTTATAGAGCGGTTCGGTGCTGTCTTCTTCTCTGAATAATCCTTGTTCCCTGGTGTAGGTCTCCACCAGATCAACGAGCGCCGGGGGCCGCCCGGTAGCCTGCAGGTAGCTGATGGTCATCCGGTCTACCGGAAAGAAACCCGCGGTAGCTCCGTACTCGGGAGACATATTGCTGATTGTGGCCCGATCGGCGACGGTCAGGCTCTTGAGACCGGGGCCGAAGAACTCCACGATCTTGCCCACCACCCCGTAAGCCCTGAGCATTTGGGTTACGGTGAGAACAAGATCCGTGGCGTTGACGCCTTCAGGCAGGCGGCCGATCAGCCTAAAACCGATCACCTCGGGAATCAGCATGTAGAGGGGCCGTCCGAGGATCACGGCTTCCGCTTCGATTCCCCCGACACCCCAGCCGAGGACCCCGATTCCGTTAATCATGGTGGTATGAGAATCGGTGCCGATTACCGTGTCGGGAAAGGCTAAAGTTTCTCCGCCTGAGTCCTCGGTCCGGACAACCGTAGACAGGTATTCCAGGTTGATCTGGTGAACGATACCGGTAGATGGGGGAACTACCCGAAAGTTGGTGAAAGACCGAGCTCCCCAGCGCAGGAACTCATAGCGCTCCCGGTTCCTTTTAAACTCAGCATCCGTATTATACTCCAGGGCCCGGGCGGTGCCGGAGTGGTCTACCTGAAGCGAATGGTCGATTACCAGGTCTACTGGGAGCTCCGGGTTGATCCTGGAGGGGTCTCCATGAAGATCGATCATGGCGTCCCGCATCGCGGCCAGATCGACAAGGGAGGGAACTCCGGTAAGATCCTGCATTATGACCCGGGCCGGAATTAAGGGTATCTCCTGCTCCTGCGGCTCGTTCCACTCGAGGAGCCGGCTCACATCATCTGCCGTACCGATACCGCTGTCGATCTGGCGAAGAAGGGATTCCAGGATTATTTTAAGGGAAAAAGGCATCCGGGAGATGTCCTTGATTCCCTGCTGCTCAAGGCTCTTAAGGCTGTAATAGAGATATTCTCTTTCGCCGGCGGTGAGTTTCTTTTTTACGGCAAAGGGATCGCGATGCCTCCGCATTGAAGCCTCCCATAATGTCAGAAATAACCTCATTACTATAACAGAAGGATAAGGCAATGTCTCACTTTTAGATCTTTGGCCTTGAAATTTAGGGCCGGGGGTCATAACATTCAGCTGATGTCACTCTTAAATGTCGCCCGGGAAATAAATGAAGCTTCGTCTGAAAAAAGGGACCTAGATCGTCTTCTTCATACCATTGAGAATATCTATCATATAAAGGACCTGGACTTTCTTCTGGAGAGGGCTCTCTACGAGGCCAGGCGTTTTGTCAAAGCCGATGCCGGCACGATCTATATTATTGAAGGAGAGCGCCTTTGTTTTAGCTGTGTCCAGAACGATACTCTCATTAAAGATGAGAAACCCCAGGACAAATATCTCTATTCCAGGGAGAAGATGGAATTAAACACACGCTCTCTGGCGGGTTATGTAGCCATTACCGGAGAATCTCTTCTGGTTGACGATGTTTATGATGTAAAAAGTAGTGTCTCTTATTCGTTTAATCCTTATTATGATAAAAAAACATCCTATACTACCCGTTCGATCCTGATCGTGCCCGTGGTTACCAGGAACGATGTGATTGTCGGAGTTCTGCAGCTCATAAATGCCAAGAACGAGCAGGGTGAAGTAGTCCCCTTTTCTAACCGTGACAAGCAATATATGACTCTTTTCTCCCAGGATGCGGCCAATGCCATTGAAAAGGCCCAATTCGCCCGGGAGATGGTCCTGCGCATGGTAAAGATGTCCGGGTTAATGGATCCATTCGAAACCGCTCAGCATGCCGTCAGGCTCGGGGCTTATTCTGTCGAGCTCTACGAGAAATGGGCGGAAAGACACGACGTGCCAAAAATAGCAGTAGATAATACCAGGGACCAATTGCGTACAGCCGCCATGCTTCATGATATCGGTAAGGTGGCAGTAAGCAATTCAATTCTTAATAAATCGGAAAAACTCGATTATCATGAGAAATTTCAGATGAAGTACCACACTATCCAGGGCGCCCGTTTATTCGACAGCCGGGGCTCAACCTGGGATAAGATGGCTTTCGAAGTAGCCTTGAATCATCATGAGCGCTGGGATGGAGGCGGCTATCCCGGCAAAATCGACGACATTCATGCTAAAAAGGTCTATTTTGGCCCCGGTAAAAAGGAAAAAGAAATCCCTCTGGCGGCAAGGATAGTCGCCCTGGCGGATGTTTATGATGCCCTGGTTTCAAAAAAGGCTTATAAACCGGCCTGGAAGGATGCACACGCTTTAAAATATATTAAGATCGAGTCGGGGAAGCAGTTTGACCCCGAACTGGCAGGAATCTTTCTGGGTCTGGATGATGTTTTGCGGGCGATCAGACAAAAATATACCGATTGAGGATTGAGACCGAAGGATTTGAATAAAAAATCCTTCAACTGGATTACTCTGGTATCAATAAGGAGTGCTTCTCAAGTAGAGCTCCCTAATAGAGTAGCCTTGAAAAAATAGACGCACGGACTTATTTTTCCATTTTTTTTAGAAAAACCGACGCTCAGGACCCGTTTCAAGCCCGATCTGGGCGGAAATCCGTAAAAAATAGAAGCAAGGCGTCTATTTTTCCAGGTTTCTACAGTGTTTTATGCTATTACCTTTAAAATCTTGCGTGTTCAGCGCAAAAAATAATCAAGTCCAGCGTCCGAATCTATCCTGTGTTGGACTTTTGCTTTAAGAACTTCGGTTGCGGATGTAATTCGTAGATGCCCGCAGGTGTCTTCATCCCTGGAGGGGGCGTCTTCGTCCCCGCAGGTGGGTAGGGGTAGGAGTACCGCAATGGGTAGATCTTTTAAATATTGTTAGAGAAGGGTTCCAATTTCTCAGGGGAGTAGTGACAGATCTAATCCTCCCTCCAGGATGAGCCCATGCCGGTGAGAATTCCATCTCAAAAAATCTCCTGTACTCTCATAGGCAATAATTGCACCGGTTTGGATAGACTTCCCTGAAACTTCATTATAGAACTCTTGGGGCATGCTAACCTAAACACTCATTACTTAATAGTTTGAAACTGCGGTATTGCAATAGTTATGCGCAATACGACCAAACCAAGAAGGAGATAGATACTTTGGCATTGTTGATAAGAAATGCGAAAGAGAGAGATATGGCTTCCATTCTATCTCTCATGGATGAGCTTAAGGAAATATATCCAGCATCTGAAGAAGAGGATATTCAAGATGCAAGACGTCTCTTTATTCATATAAGCAACCATACGGAGTTATATGAAAACTTTGTTGCAGAAGCAGAGGGCAATGTTGTGGGTTTTCTATCATTAGCATTCTTCAAGACTTTTTATCATTATGGCGGCACTGCAGCTATAAACGAATTGATTGTCAATAAGAGCGCTCGTGGCCGTGGTATCGGAAAGTCCCTTATTAAGGAGGCTATCGATATTGCTAGATCGAAATGTATGGACGAAGTAGAAGTCAGCACCGGATTCGACAATACCGATGCTCAAAATTTCTATACAGAAATGGGTTTTCACGATCGATCGCTTCTTTTAAGTATGGAGTTAAATACCAGGTAGTCTCTACCGGACTGGTTGAGTATGGCAATCGGTCGTACTGCGCATAACTACAGGTCGGCGGTGCGGGATAAGGATTCAAGCACCCACGTAGAGATTGAGGAGATAACATCGGGAAAGGCCATCTTCCAGCATGGACTGACGACAACCTGCAAAGATCCGCCGTATTAGGGACAACTGAAATCGGTGGGAGGGATTTGGTCTGGTGCATGAGTCCGTATGAGCGATGAAGGAGGGGTAATGCTCGCTGATGTGATGCTGGACATCACACCACAAGAGGTAATGCATTGAGGGCGCAAAAGGGCTCTGAGCACCTGGAGGGTCTTGACCGGTTCCGGACTTAGCGCCGGGTAGGCCGTGTCATTAAATATGACCTGGTCCTTCAGTAAACCATAATCGAGAGGGGTGGATATGAGTCAGCGTTTAAGCTTAATCGGTTATGGGAAGGCAGCAGGAGGAAATTCCAGGGTCAGAACCGGACTCAGGTATTTCTGACCGTCCGGGATCGTAGGGAGGCCTGGGGAAACGTGGGCTATGGAGAAAACTAAACGGACACGGAAAGCGGAAACGCCGAAACAGCCAAGCTTTAACCTAAGGTCAAGTGCGCCCCAGCTCCATCCCGACGGATTCGTTCGCTTCACTCACTCCATCCAAGTTGCGCTTCTGTCACGGATTTTGCATGAATGTGCTTCCTGGATCATTCTACTTTAAAAAGTACTTGAAATATCAGCAACATTCAAAGGCAAAACCACACGCCAGCCCGACCTTCGGCCGGTCGCGCAACTTCACCAACCCATGTTTCGTTAGGCGGCATTTTGCTTGACGTTTTTTTTCTCTTAAGCATAGAATATGGTTTTGCATGGGAAAAGTGGCATAAAAATAACGAAGCAAAGAAAGAAAGAATATCATGGAAATCGCTCCAAGGGTCAGTGTAAATGAAAAAATTCGTTTTGGTAAACCAGTGATTAGTGGGACTCGTGTTCCAGTGGATCTCATTATTGGTAAACTTGGCGGGGGAATGACGTATGACGAAATTATGGCTGAATACGAGATCACCAGAGAAGATATACTTGCTGTCCTTGAATATGCTGCCAAAATTTTATCCAGCAAGGACATTAAAGCAGTAGAATAAAATGCCAAAATTTGTGATTGATGAAGATATGTCTCGCTCCATAGGAATGATACTATAAAATCATGGATATAATGTTATGGATATTCGCGATTATGGACTTCGAGGAGCTGAAAATGAGAAAATTTATGATTTTCCACAAAGAGAAAAGGGAATAATTCTTACAGGAGATAAAGGTTTTGGAAATCTTCTCCTTTTTCCATTAGGAAGTCATTTTGGAATTGTCGTTGCGGACTTTCCTAATGAAATACCGGCAATGGAGATAAACCGCTTTATTATTGAACAATTTGAAGCTCTAACGGAAGATGACTTCAAGGGAAATTTAATTATCATAGAACCAGAGAAGATACGAATTAGAAGAAAATGAAATAAAGAGCAATCAGCAAAACGTTGCCTAATGTATAGGGTTCTTTCCGAAATCAATTGAGCATCTTTCGATGTACGAAAAGCTTAGGTGAGCAACGACAAAAGGTGTTGATTTCGGAAAGAACCTGTTGAACGAAGCCGCTGTAGCGATCTTATGGGGATTGATTACCGTTCAGGGGTGACCCCTTGATTCCTGGAACGTTTTCGGCTGATGATGTGGAGGCGAATCTGGGACAGAGGAAATGGCGGAGAGGCAGTTTCCGTCCGGGCCAATGGGGCCGGGAGGAAAGGTTTCCGCTGCAAGGAACGATGGTGCGGCAACCGGGAACAGCTCGAGCAAGCGCCTACTGGTCGCCGGCAGGCAGTTTTATTGAGATGCAGGGATGGTCATATCAAAAGTCCTTCTTTGGTGTCCTTCCCTACCCGGTCTTTAGACGCGGGATTTCCTGAATGAGCTGGAGGTGACCGTTCTTGCAGTGAGGGCACTGAGAAGGATCAGTGCCGGTGAGGGTAAACAACAACTCCTGAGATGAGCGGGGAGAGTCTTGCTGTTCAGGAGTCTTGGGTAGGCGCTGACTCCCTCATTGGTCACCCCGTGATCCCCGGCCATCAAGACGATGGTTTTCCTGGCAATTTCAGGAGTTGCGGTATTTTGCAAAGCTGCCATCCGTCGGGCAATCAGCTCCAGCAGCCCCAGACTACCTATCGGTTTGGTTAGTCGATCCAGCCACGCTTGCGCTTTCTCCACCAATTTTTCATCTACAGGCCTGATTTTTCCCAAACATTCATTAATTAATTCCATAACTGTTTTACGCTCCTTCTAAGATTTCATATATCTTTTTCATATCCACGTTTTTCCTGACATGCCGGGCCAGGTGATCAAATTCCTGTTCCCGAAATTGTTCTTTATTAATCTTTTTAAAGGAAGACGGTTTCCCTTGTAACGAAGCAACTTGCTTCAAAAACGCATGGCGGAATCCATCCTCGTCAAAAACGCCATGTAAATATGTCCCCCAGATTTTTCCATTATCGTTAATCGCTCCATCAAATCTATTATCAGCTAATTTAAGCAATGGTTTTTCAACATCCGTTTCGGTCATACCATGATGAATTTCATAGCCTTTAACTTTTTGCCCCTTGCCAAAGCCATTAACGGTAGTGGCGTTCATTTGCCTCACGGTTTTTTCAGCTAAAATTGTACTTTTTATTTTTAACAAACTTAAACCATTTATTTCTTTCTGGCTGCTTTCCAATCCAGTCGGATCAGATATTTTTTCACCCAGCATCTGAAAACCTCCGCAAACACCAACTATTACAATATTTTTTAAAGCCAGCTCAACAATTAACTCTTCAAAACCATTATCCCTTAATACTTGTAGATCGTTGATCGTACTTTTACTGCCGGGAATAATTAAAACATCGGGCTCACCGACTTCAGCCACATTTTTCACATAACGTAAATGGACTCCCGGCTCAGCTTCAAAAACATCAAAGTCAGTAAAATTACTCACATGCGGCAAATAAATCACGGCAATATCTATTTTTTCCGGCTCGGTTTTTTGCCGATATTTTTGCCAATTGGCCGAGTCTTCTTCTTCAATTTTAATATCATGGTAATATGCTATCACCCCCAGCACCGGGATATTTATCCTTTTTTCCAGCATTTTAATTCCTGGTATTAAGAGATCAATATCACCTCTGAATTTATTAATAATTACGCCCTTAACCAGCTTTCTTTCACTTGGAGTAAGTAATTTAATCGTACCGTAAATCCAGGCAAATACGCCCCCCAGATCAATATCAGCCACTAAAATTACCGGTGACGACGACATTTTCGCCACATACATATTAACCAGGTCATTTTTTCTTAAATTAATCTCCGCCGGACTGCCGGCTCCCTCGATCACTACTATTTCGTATTTTTCGGCTATTTTTTCATATGAATCTTTAATAATCTTTCTCAACCATTTCTTTTTATTATAATATGTCTTGGGCGTACAGTTGGTTATCGGTTTACCTCGTACTATTAACTGCGCCTGACAATCACTTGATGGTTTAATCAATATTGGATTCATAGCCACGGTCGGCTCAACTCCGGCCGACCAAGCCTGGACAACCTGCGCTCGCCCCATCTCTTCGCCATATTTAGTCGGATAGGAATTTAACGCCATATTTTGCGACTTGAAGGGAGCCACCGCGTAGCCATCCTGTTTAAATATCCGGCACAGAGCGGCAACTACAATACTTTTACCAACGCCGGAGCCGGTACCCTGGATCATGATTGATTTAGCCATTATTTTTTACTTGCAGCGGAAACCCCAGAAAACACACGTAGACTATTTTAGCAGCCTCAGCGAGTATCTGATTAGCCCGACCGGCCACATCACGAAGCCGCCGGGTTAACTGGTTTTCCGGAACAATACCCATCCCTACTTTATTAGTAACAATAATAATTTCTAATTCACTTTTTTTTATAACTGCCACCAATTCATGAACATGCCTTGCAATTTGGTCATCGCTAAACCCTTTACCCAGTAAGTTACTAATATACAAGGTCAAGCAATCAATAACGAGTAATTTATCAGAATTTATTTCCTCAATTTCCTTCCCGATATTTATTGGCTCTTCGATTAACTCCCAGTGATCCGGCCGCTGTTTTTTAAATGATAGTAAAACTTATAAGCCCCTACACAGTACTGACGCATAAATTATAAATCCACACATAATAGCGACTTACAGACAAATGGATTTTTTTTCGTCTTTTAGGTGGGCGCACGCCAATATAGCCCATTTGATATGATAAAATTGATCTAGGTAGGGCTACTAACCATTTGGCTGACCTGCCAGCGGCTGCCCGAGCTCACTGCCATCGCTGCTGGCCGAAGCTTTATTGCTAATAGACAGGGAAACTTTCTAAAAAGGAGTAGACAACACCCACCTTTCTATAGGATGAGGAGACTCAAATGATGACAGGGAGAGAAGCCCCGGCACTCATCCAGTGTGGACGTAGGATCAGTTCAGAGGAGGTTGAACTTATTCGTGAGACTGTAGAGATGTTTCCTGGTTTATCTTTGAAGGAGCTGGTAGCAACGATCTGTGAGCACCTGGGTTGGTACACTGCTGAGGACAACCTGAAGGGGGAGGCTTGCCGAGCGGCTGAAGAAGGCTTTTCCACATTTATCGATCATGCTGCTTTTGGATGGGATGTTCGCTTCAGGACCGGCTATGGGACTGTGTCGAAGAAACAATTGGGAGTTTATGATCGTCCTATAATATAGCAGGAGTATGAGGGGCTGAAAAAGCTGCTGGAGGAAGAAGATCGTTTTACGCAGGATTGGGCCGCCCGGTGGCGCTTGATCCAACCTACACCGTCGGTAAAACCCTTCCCCCTCGCCCCACACACTCCTCCTCTCGGTCCTATTGAAAGCACTGATGCGTCAGCACTGACCTGAGGATAGAGCTCTTGACAAAAGTATGAAATTGGCGTAACAATAGATCAAAGGAGGTTTG
>CAZERV010000082.1:0-2188 GCA_964514815.1 uncultured Spirochaetaceae bacterium
CATGGAGGCCGACGTGCCGCTGCGGCCATGGAGGGCCGAGCCAGCGGCCGGAAGCTTTTCAAATTCGATATCATTCAGACCCAACCTGATTAAATTGAAAAAATTCTCTTCATTACGAAGCTCATACTCAAAATAACTCCGGCTGTACCTTTTTATTAGATCATCAAAAACAGGCTGCGGATTCTGATAGACCAGACCGCAGTCCAGGCACCGGACAAATCGGTATCCATCATCCGCAAGAATCGGCCGGAAACGGTCTGAATCGCAGAGTTTACAACCTGTCTCCTCAAACCGCTCTCCTTGCGGTCCCACCGAATAGGTCTTCATTCTCACCTGTCAATTACCTCCAGAAGTATCTCCCGGGAGCTTTCATTCCCGGAAAAATCATCGACAAAGATCGAGAGAGTCGTAACCCCGGCGAGGAGCTTCACAGACCCCAATCTATAGATCCACCTGTCCGCATAGACGTCCCGGAACTGCTTCTCGCTGTCCGTTAAGAACATCCGCCCCCCCCTACCTTTGAGCGAGTCAAAGGTGATGTTTAAGACTTCTTGCCCGTCCTGGTATAGTAAAATTTTATAAGGAGCATATTCCCAGATGTAGGCCACGTCCTCCCGAAGATCATAGAGCTCAATGAGAAGCTCCGCCTCTCCCTGGTTCACCCGGGCACCGGTCTTTATCTCCTTTATCTCTTTGCCTCTTTTGAAATAGATCCTCTTGATGACCGGGAATTGAGTGTCTTTTAATGAAGGCAGTAGTAGAAGGGGATTAATGATCGTGTTCATCTCCGAATCGATAATGGTCAGATGAAGATGCTTGCCGAGGGAATAACCCGAATCCCCTACAAGCCCTATCTGCTCCCCGGCATCATAAACCGTTTTTTGCCTGTCCAGGCTGTTCTTTTTAAGATGTCCATATACGGAGAGGATTCCGCCCTGGTGCCGCAAAACGGTGAAATTGCCGAGGCCGACCGGAATCGAGCTGTAGTCCCTTTCGGCTTCATAACTGAATATGACTTCTCCTGATGAGATGGGGGTAATCCTCTGCTCACCGCCGCCCAGGTCAATCCCGGTATGAAAATGATCTCCCCGATGCTCGCCGAAGGTAGCCGTCAGGGTAACCTCCTTGACCGGCCAATCAAAGGCAAACAAGGCCGGCAAAGTTAGCATCAACCAAAAAAAAATAGAGAGACGCCTCATTATTCCTCCAACAGATCGAATCGAAAGAGATAACCCGGGACCGCCGCAAATAAATGGTTGTCTGCCTGTTTCAAAAAAATATCCCTGGTCGGCACATCCCCGGTTGATGGATCCCGGCTTAAAAAGGACCCTCTATAGATAATAGAATGATTGGGCCGGAAGATCACCAGGTAAGGCCCTTTCCCGCTCTCCGCGCTGACCGCAGCAGTCCCGTTCCGGCCTGAGGAGGATATGCCCAGGATAGGGCCGGCCAGCTCAACCAGGGCCATTTTTCGTTTGCCCCGGACATCCAGGACCCCCAAACCGCCCGAACCCTCAAAAAAAAGGAACTTTCCGTCTTCAGAGTACTGAGCCATGATTTCCCTTCGAAAATCCGAATCCAGGTCCACCGTAAAAACAGGATCAAGAGCTCTTTCTTTTTTTTGCAGGACTGAAAGCTTCTGGGGATCGATTCCGGATATTACTGCTATTTGCTCGCCTGTTTCATTTATGGCCGTGCCCAGAATGACCGGAATCCTGCTCTCGGAAAAAATGCGCTCATCTTCAATCTCGCCTCTTTGATTGATGAGCCTTGTTGTCCCGGTCAGAAGACCGACAAGAAGGGTAACCCCTGAAAGGCTTATGCTGGTCACCGGGGAAGTAAATTCGTTGGACCAGAGAATTTCTCCCTCCCTGCTCAATTCTTTAATACCACAGAGGTCCGTATTTATTGTAAATAACCTTTCCCCTTCCCGGTCCAGGACCGGGTAGCCATAGCCTTTAATGCTGTACCGGAAATTGCCCATTATATCTTTAAAAACAATATTTTCAGAAATCTTGCCGAAGTTGATGAATCCCGTCTTCGAGAGAGCCACATCGTAGATAGCTTCACCCAGGTATAAAAGCCGGCCCTGCAGATTGAAGTAACCGAACTGCTCCCCTGCCCTAAACCAGTAATATTGATCCGGAGGCATGGAGGCCGACGTGCCGCTGGGGCCATGGAGGGCCGA
>CAZERV010000082.1:2288-9171 GCA_964514815.1 uncultured Spirochaetaceae bacterium
GCGGCCGGAGGCAGTTGGCTACTTTCCTCAAAAGGATAGGTAGAAATCTCGATCGCCCAGACAGGCCGGAGCTGAAGCTCTTTTCCCAGCGGATATGGGAATAAATAGAGATAGACAAAAAAAAGGACTGCCACTAAGATGAGAGAGATTTTGGTTTTTTTCTTCTTCAAAGGGTTATGCTCCCTGAACCAGCCTGCTCTCAGTCTCTTTTCAGCTTTTTCATCCGCTGGTCGGTTTCCTTTCTTTTCTGATCCGATTCCATCTTGGTTTTCCAAATATCTATCTTCTTTTTAACAACCTCCGACTCATCGGTTTCACCAAGCAGAATGTGCAGCCGCCTCAAGGTGGAAAGGAAAAGAATGGCCTGTTTTATATCGTCCAGGCGAAGAGTGGAAAGCTCGTATTTCTCCCGGTAGCGGTCGGAAGACTGCTGGAGCAGTCTTTTACAAAGATTCAAATGGTTCAAACGCTCGGAATATCCTTCGACTCTAGGGTCGAGCCGGGAAATAAATGTTTTCAGGTTGATCATGTTCTTTGTTATGATCGCATATCGGCCTTCCAACTCCACGAAAGACCATTTCCATTTGGAGTTTTCGCCAAAACCCGCGACTACCGAATCGATAGAGAAACCTAGCTTTTTTGCCAGATTGTATTTCTTTTTATCATCAAATTCCTGAATACTGGCCAGCTTTTCCTCATATTCGGAAAAAGGAACATCCAGATAGGAGGAAACAATCTTTTCGAGACAGATTATGCTATTGTAGCAGCATTTTCGAGCCTCGTTTAAGTGCCCTTCATTCTTGATTCCCAGGAGGGAGAGAGAAAGGGAGCTCATGAGAATATAGTAGGAGACCAGGTCAAGATACTCACCGGCCAGATCAAACCGCTTATAACTGTCGTTTTCTGAGGCCTGTTCGGCTTTTTGGATGGACATATCGAGCTCTTTACTCCGGTACTGAATCGCTTCTATCTCGTTTTTATATTCCCTGATTTTTTCGGCATATCTCTTTTTAGCTTCAGCGCTTATTTTTTCCATTTTCAAACAATCCTAAAAATTTTGTTTTTAATTAGCAGTTTCATCAGGATCCGTATTTTCTTAACAATTCATCCGCATGCATTAAGGAAGTCTCCCCCTTCCGATCGCCGGCAAGCATCCTGGCAATTTCTTCCCTCCTTTTTTCGCCGGTTATTTTTTCAACCACGGCAACTGTCCTGGCATCCTTATTGACTTTTTCTACTTTTACATGATTATCGGCACGAACGGCAATTGTGGCCAGATGAGTTACACAGAGCACCTGTTTTAAAGAGGAGAGCTTCTTAAGCCTGTCCCCGACCGACAGAGCGACTTCACCCCCAATACCCGCATCCACTTCATCAAAAACCAGTGAATTAATATGATCGGATTCGGCGAGCACGTATTTTATGGCCAGCATGATTCTCGAGATTTCACCGCCTGAAACAATTTGGGCCAGCCTTTTTTGAGGCTCTCCCGGGTTCGGTGAAATCATAAACTCCACTTTATCTTTTCCGCTTGGATTATATACCGGCTTTCCGGAATCATTCTCCCTGCCCGTAACCTTTACGGCGAACTTCACCTTGGGCATTCCCAACTGCACCAGTTCTGCTTCAATCTTCACTTGAAGCTTTCCGGCGGCTGTCTGCCTGAATTCGGTAAGCTTTTCAGCTTTCTGTTTCAACTGCTTCTCGAGGACGGAGATCTCTTCAGTAAGT
Organism: uncultured Spirochaetaceae bacterium; assembly: GCA_964514815.1. Classification (GTDB taxonomy): domain Bacteria; phylum Spirochaetota; class Spirochaetia; order SZUA-6; family DRHE01; genus CAZERV01. The sequence continues at coordinate 4,020 of CAZERV010000082.1, forward strand.
TTTCTTTTTTCTTCTTCCCAATTTTTAATCCCTTCCAACTCCTGCTGAGCGCTCCGGAGGTAACTTAAGATTTCCTCAATAGTGCCTCCATATTTCTTTTTAAGTTTCCTGATTAATGCCAGTCTATCTTCCATACTCTCAAGCCTGGCCGGATCAAACTCCACTTCGGATTTATAGCGGCCGATGCTGTTCGAAAAGTCCTCTATTTCATAGAAGGCGCTGTTAAATTGATCGGCAATCGGCTTTAATCCCGGGTCTATCTGTATCACCTCTTCCATTGCTCGCCTGGCATTTCTGAGAACGGCCAGCCCCCCTCCCCGGCTCTCCGCCGTGCTGGTGTACACTGTTTCCAGGGTCTGGAACAACCTTTCATAATTAGAAAGAATTCTCTGCTCTTTTTCAAGCTCTTCATCCTCACCGGGACTTAATTTCGCATTCCGGATCTCTTTAATGGCAAAGTCCAGGAGATCGACCTGTCTGAGTCGCTCGTTCTCCGTGGCCACACAGCGGGAATATTGATCCCGCAGCTTAAGCAGCCGGGAATAAAGCGTATAGAACTCCACCGCCTGTCCTTCGCAACCTCCGTAGCGATCCAACAACTTTCTATGGTTTTCCTCGTTCAACAAAGATTGATGCTCGTGCTGTCCGTGTATATCAAAGAGGTTGGCGGCCAACTCTCGCAAAGCCGAGAGAGTGACGGGTGAAGATTGAATAAAAACTGAGCTCTTACCGTTTCTCTTTACCACTCTTCTGATGATTATCGATTGGTCCTCCGGTGAGACTCCGTGACCTTCCAACCAGTCCAGAGCTTCGGGATTACCGGCTACCTGAATTACTCCTGAAACGACCGTTTCCTCGGCGCCGGCCCGTATCGTTTCAGTATCTGCCTTTACTCCCAGGACAAGCCCCAGGGCGCCCACCAGAATCGATTTGCCCGCTCCGGTTTCGCCGCTAAGCACATTTAAGCCTTTGCTGAACTTGACCTGCAGCCGGTCGATGATGGCATAGTTTTGCACGACCAGTTCCTCAAGCATTGGGTTCCCCTGCCCAATTGAGCTTAGCCCTTAAAACCTCATAAAAATTTCGCTTATCCGATTGGATTAAGAGGGAGTGCTTTTCCGACATTTTGAACACCACCCGGTCCGCCGGGCAGAGCCGGAAAGCATCCTGCCCGTCTATCGTGAGGATTATGTCGGCCCTCTGCTTCTCCTCAATCTCGATCTCCAGGACCTCATTTCCGGGGACGACGATCGGGCGATTGGAGAGGGTGTACGGACAGATCGGGTTCAAAATGAAGGCTTCCATCTCCGGATGCAGAATAGGCCCGCCGGCCGACATGGAATAAGCCGTGGCCCCGGTGGGCGTGGCCATAATGACTCCGTCCGCCCGGTAGCGGGCTACATAGGTCTTGGAAAGATAAACCCGCAGGCGGATTATTTTGGAGAGCCCGCTTGACCGGATTACCGCATCATTCAGCCCTCTCAAAGATAAGATGCGCTCCCGACCGCGCTCTACCCAGGCCTCGAACATCATCCGCCGGCTGATACTGAGGCGGCCGGATAAGTATTTTTCCAGGGCCTCGATCCACTCCGCCTTTGAGATTTCCGTAATAAACCCGACATCCCCCAGGTTCACCGCCAGGATCGGGATATCCTCCCCTGCCAGAATCCGCACACAGTAAAGAAGGGTCCCGTCCCCCCCGAGGGTAATGGCAAGGTCCGTGCCCGGCAGGAGATTCGGGGAAAAATTTTTATTGACCGGAACGACAGTCACCTGCACCACTTTTTCCTTGAAATATGATTCAGCCTCTTTCAGGAGCCTCTGTGTTTCTCCCTTTACTAAATTTACGATGATTATGACTCTGTGAATTTTTTTTCTCATTTTTTTCTTCCGCCAGGTGGCGCATTTTCTGAAAGCCGTTATCCAGACTATAACCGTTCACTCATCAATTGTAAAGCCTAAGAAGAAGGAACCGGGCATCAGGGAAGAGTTGAAAGCACCCTTGAAATCAATTCCACATTGCTCTTTCCTAACATCGGATAAAGAGGAAACAACAGACAGCGCCTGAAGAACTTCTCTGCATTCGGAAATGAGGCCTTTGAAGAGCCCGGCTCAATCGATTCCAGATAAGCAATAATAGATCCTGAAAAAGCCGGCCTGGTTTCGATATTATTTTTCATAGCATACTGCCTCACCTTTTTCATGCTGTCTTTGACCAGGACGGGAAAGGAAAAATTAATATTCTCCCTGTTTTCGTTTTGAAGGAGGGTTCGATGCCGGGACTTAAGCAGAGACCGGGTAAAGATTTCGGCTATCTCCTTTCTGCTTGAAATAAACTTATCGATATCTTTCATCTGAGATAGCCCCAGGGCCGCGTTCATATCCGGGAGCATGCCATAAGGGATTAGATCTTCGAGGCCATTTCTAATCCTCTTCAACATCTTCTTGCCGCCCGCCAGTACCGTTCCTCCGCCGCCCGCGGTCACGATAGATTCAGGCTCCAGGGAAAGCACGCTGATTTCCCCGTAACTGCCGCAGCGCCGGTTCTCTATGCTCCCTCCCAGGCCCTGCGAGATATCCTCGAGAATCGGAAGATCAAACTGAAGCATTTCTTCCAGGTCGGGGACCATTCCCAGGGAGTAGTACAATATGATGGCTTTCGGCTTTTTATCTAAATGCTTTTCAATTTCAGAGCAGGTCAGCAAGCCCGAATCCGGATCTACATCGGCTACCAGCGGCACCAGGCCCTTTGACTTAAGCTCATTATAGTAGAGAGCGGGAGCCAGAACCGAAACGACGACCGGATCGAGGGGCTCGAGCGGAAGAGCGCCCAGGGCGTAGTGAACGGCATCGGTGTAGCTCGCCAGACAGAACCCGCCCTGGGTCCCCAGATAAGCGCCCAGAGAGGAGGCCAGCTCGTAATTGAGCGGCCCGGAGCCGATGCGGTCCGAAACCAGACAGGCCAGGACATTGCTCATATTCCGACGCTTGACGGTCGGACGAAAGATAGGGATGACCATACTTTGTCTTTGCCTAACTTGAGATATTGGAAATCTGCTGCAGCTCTCGCGGGTTAAAGAGCCGCCTGATGTCTAAAATGATAAGATATCCTTCTTTCTCGCTGACCACCCCCTGGATATATTCGGAACCGATTCTTGATATCATTTGCGGCGGCGGTTGGACCGTATTTCCGTCAATAGTGATAACCCGGGAAACCTTATCGATGATCACCCCTAGCTGCCTCTTGTTGATTTCAACTATGATTATGCCGCTCAAAAGCTCCTCATCTTCGCTCAATTCGGCTTTCTCTATATGAAAACGCTGGTGCAGATTTATAATAGGGATGATGCTGCCGCGTAGATTCAAAATACCCTCCACATAGAGCGGCGCGCTGGGAATAGGACGAATCTCCTGGGAGCGGATTATTCCTTTGACTTCCATTATATCTATTCCGTATTTTTCCTCTCCAAGCTGGAAGGTGACCAGTTGTAATTTGCTGTCCTGCTCGGCCATGGCTCCTCCTTGTCAATCCCAGCATAAGGGAGTAACGTTATTTCTTCAAGAGAAGATCCCCGCCTCATCAACGAGCGGAACAAATCGACAGCCCACACTCTCCCGGCTCTCAAAAAGATTTTCTACCCGCCTGATAATGATGAGCGTCTGGTAATTTTTTACCCCCCCGATCGGTATGACCAGAATGCCGTTGTCGGCAAGCTGCTCCTTATAAGGATAAGGAATTGAAGGCGCGGCCGCAGCCACCAGGATCCTGTCATAGGGAGCGTACCTTTTCCATCCCACCACCCCATCACCGGTGCGGAAGTAGATGTTCTTATAGCCCAATTTTTTAAGCAGCAATTGAGCGCGCTTCATGAGGGCGGGAATTCTTTCTATAGTATAGACCTCTTTTGCCAGCTCCGCTAAAATAGCAGTCTGGTAGCCGCTTCCGGTCCCAATTTCTAATACCCTTTCATTTCCTCTAAGCTCAAGCTCCTGAGTCATTAAAGCCACCATGTAGGGTTGTGAAATTGTCTGGTCATGACCGATCGAAAGCGGATAGTCACCATAGGCCTCGATTCTGCGCTTTCCCGATATAAAAAGATGCCTGGGGATTTTCTCCATCACCCGAATTACCCGCTCGTCTCTGATTCCGCGATCACTAAGCTGAGTCTGCGCCATGCGTTTCGCATCCGGATTGTCAGGATAATCGATTGCCAAGACCCCTTCCTGAGTAGAACTTAGCCGCTTCGCGGCTAAGTTCTACTTATTATCAATAAACAACAAGCACGGGAAGATGACTCTTCCTTATTAAATGCGAGGTCGTAGAGCCCAATAAATAGTCTTTGATCTTATTTCTTCCGTGAGAGCCGACCAGGATAATATCCGAGTCCTCCTTCCTGGCCACAGTCAATACCGTGTCAACGGGAGAGCCCTTTTCAGATAATATTCTATAGACGATGTCGTGTTTTTGTAAATAACGCAGCTCCTTCTCAATACAGGCATCGTCGGGAATGTTCTGCTCCACCAGTAAAATGGCGAACTCACGCCAAAAATTGCCGAAGGCATTGACGACGAACTGCAGGGCTCTTTCCGCCACGATAGAGCCGTCGTAGGGAAACAGCAGTTTTTCCGGTTTCCTAAATTCCTTCGGACAAACCAGAACCGGCCTGGGCGAAGATCTTACCACATCCTCCGTGGTGGATCCTACTATGGTTCGATCGAAACGGGCATTTTCTCCCTTCTGCCCGATAAGGAGAATATCTCCGGACCTGGCTTCTTCGGTGAGTACTACCGAGGGAAGGCCCTCCCCCTGAACAGAGATAAATGGAATGCTCTTTTCTTTACTCCTCGAGCGGCAGGCTTCGAGGCAGTTGACCGCGAAATCGGAGGTATCTTTTTTGATCTTTTGATAAAAGGCCTTTAATTCGCCGTCAGGCGGGATATAAGTTCTAGAAAAAGCATAATCGAAATGGCCGGTTGCATAGATGATCGGAAGCTCGGTTTTACGAGAATCGATCACAAAGACACATTTCAGCTCACAGCCGATCCGACCGGCGAAATATTCTCCGTAACTGCACGCGGAAAGCGCATATTCGGAGCCGTCGATTCCCGTTACCAGTTGCTTAATCACTATTTCTTCCTGTCCTGTTTTTAT
>CAZERV010000082.1:9271-13945 GCA_964514815.1 uncultured Spirochaetaceae bacterium
ATAGAAACCTTCGCGAACCATTTCATCGATCTCTTCCAAAAGATACGTCGATGTTTCCACATAAGTCACGGTCAGGCCTCCTGTTATAAATTTAACCTGTTAAAAGTCAAACTTCAATAGTAATTTAAAATAAAAGAGTCCTTTAGTCTCGAGGTAAAAACCGAAGAGGGCAAATCTTTCTAAGGAGGAACACGGTTTTTAAGGGCGCCTATGAAAACGCCCGCCGTCTCCCAGTTGCAGGCCGAGGCGTAAAGAAGAGAATGTAAAAACTGCCTGACTTCTAATGACTGAATTAAATATTCTCCGCAAGCTTGAATGCCCGTTCTCACCTGAAAGCCGGAGCTCTTTCCCTCCTGAGCCGCTTCTCTGATTAAAGAATCTTTAACCCTGCTTTTAAAAATGATAATCCCGACTCAAGCTTCATCTCGGGAATTATTTTACCGGGCATGCCTTCACCGGAAATGTCATATTCATAGCAATTTTCACCCATCACCACCTGCCCGATTAGTGTCTCGTAAGGATAGTATTTCCCGGCAGGCATTGAACTCGACGGGTATCGGACATATCAGCAGTATCTTCACCTTTGTAATCCACCGGTCTGTGAGGATTATCAGCATAAATAAAAAAGGGGATAGGCTGGAAGCACTATCCCCTGTGCTACTTCGAGGCTGTCGGGCAAGGAAAGGAGGTCAAACTCGCCCTTCGGAATGTTTCCGCTCTTAAATGCCTCTTCATATATAAAACAATATTTATGCTATTTGGTTACAGTTTGCCAGGGTTAACAGAAAATAAGGCAGAATAACCGGTACACCTCCGTACCCCCGGGCGCCTCAAATCCAGGCCCTGATGTCCTGTTGATTTGTCGTTTAGAGCATGGAGGTATGGGGACTTGAACCCCAGACCTATGGCTTGCAAAGCCACCGCTCTGGCCAACTGAGCTATACCCCCAGAATGTTCAATTTATGAACTTAAGACCGTCTTTCAGCGATTGGCTTAACGTCACCGTTCTCCCCTTACCGCTCCCTGCACGGAAGCAGGGCAACTATACGCCGCTTTAATCCTCTTGTCAACTGCTAAATTCCACTGGAAGAATCAAGCCTCATAAGGGTGGTGGATTGACCAAACGGGGGAAGTCCGCCTACAATTCCAGCCGGTAATGAAGAAACACATTCCGAATGCCTTATCAGTCTCAAGAATACTAATGGGCGCCCTGTTTTTTCTGCTCTTCACCAGGGAGACTCTTCTGAATGTAGTGCTCTCTTTGGCTATTATCATCGCCAGCCTTATAACGGATTATCTGGACGGGAAGCTGGCCAGGAGGAATAATACGGTTAGTATGTTTGGAAAATGGATCGATCCCCTTTGCGATTTCAGCTTCTTCTTTTTTGTTTATTTATCCTTTTACACGCTCCATGTCATGCCGTTGATACTTTTGATTCTCTTTTTAACCCGCGAGATCTCCATGTACGGTATAATCAGACCTCTTTCCATGTTCAGGAAACTTGACCCCGGCGCAAAGGTGTCCGGTAAAGTCAAAACAGTTTTTCAAATAACCGGTTCCATTATTATCGTAGTGCTTTTTTTCTTTTATAGAATCAACCTGGTTCCTTTTGCAATTCTCAAGACCGTCAGCGGGTATCTCCTGACCCTCCTGATCGGCATCTCATTGGTCTCATTGTATTGGTATATTATGCCTTTTTTTTCAGGGTCCCGGCAAGACTGAGCAGATTGACACACTGGGGGTGACATAGATTCAAAATGATGAAGAATAAATACACCATTGTAAAGACAATTTTGAGCAGCATCAGCAACTTTTTCCTGTTTCAGGTAACTTATTACACCACTATTTCCCTGTTTTTCAAGGTTAAATTGAGCCGGCTTTATCTTTTTTTTATCGTTACCCTGCTCTACCACGGCCTTCTCTTTCTAAGCTTGACCATTCTAAAAAAAGAATTCTACCTTGAGTCAACAAAGGAACCCCTAAAGAAAATCAATCTGCCGATTTTTCTTTCTTTTACCAGGCTCAGCTCGGTGCCGACCGTTCTCTTCCTGCTCCTTTCGATCCGGGAAATTCCGTTGTTGGCCGTGATACCCTTTATCTGCCTGGTATTTCTTACAGACCTCTTTGACGGGTTTCTGGCCCGGAAAATGAACCAAACCACCCGGATCGGAAGAATCATGGATTCTTCAGGAGATTATTTCAATATCATCGTGATTAGCATCCTCTTCCATATCTACCATTTAATTCCGGCCTGGTTTTTCATTCTCATCTTCCTGCGCCTGGCCATCCAGGGCGTCGGGAGTATAATTCTCTATTTGAGAAGGGGATACCCTTCCCTGAAGGTCTCTTTCTTAGGAAAATCTTCGGTCTTTGCCACCATGAGTCTCTACTCTTTCACGCTTTTGAAGTACTGGCGGGTCCCGGTCCTGGGAAACAGCACATTTGTTAAGGTTTTAGAGTATATCGCCGGCTTTATCGTTGTCCTTTCCTTATTTGACAAGCTCTTATCTCTAACCAGGAGCTTCTTCATGCCGGCCGGAAAGAAAAAAGAGACTTAATTTAACTCAATAATCTGAACGCCGCCGTCATTTTGAATGCGAACAGAATAAGTTGAAAGCTCCCTGGCCCGTTTCAGGTCCATTTCAATCTGAACGCTCTTCACGCCCGGAATTCGGCTTTCATGGCGCTCATAGAATGACCATATCCTTTGAGAGATCCCGGGGGATTTAGGAAAGGAATAGCTGGTGACCTGCTGCGGTATCCTGCCCTGTTCTCCCGCCGTATCCAGCTTAAAAGAGGTCAGCCCTTCGAAGCGGTACCAGGTCCTGGCGCCCAAAAAGACCAGGTAATCCTCAAAAATGACCACGCTGACAACCGGGGCAAAGTAGACCCCACCCAGCCGAATGATGAGCGGCTCTCCGGAGGCAGGAATGATCTCCAGCTTCATATCTCGGGCAGATATTACCCGGATCCGGGCGATTTCGGTTTCACCGGTAAAGGAGGATAGAGTTTGGAGAAAAAGCGAGACCACCACCGCCAGGGCAAGAAGAAGGAACAAGGAAACTATTCCCAGGCTCTTTTTAAATCTCAAGGCAAGAAAGAAAAATACCGCGCAGGTGAGAAAGAAATAAAGATGCCGGATATTTTTAATATTATCGGGGCCCGGGATGAAAACGGCGGCCAGGGTGAAGATCAGAAAGAGTGAAAGGTAAAGCGAGATAAAGGTCCATTTTATGGTTTTCGCCCTCTCAGGGTAGGGCTTGCGTCGGACCGGCCGGGTTGCCCGGCTTAAGGCGGCGCCGAAGAACAGCGCGCCGAAGAACAGCCAGGGATAGGGGCCGGCGAGAAAGTTATTACTAAAGCCCATAAATATCTCCGTATTTATTTTCCAGGTAATCCATAAAAAAATCGGGGTTGAGCGCCTCTCCGGTCACCCTCCGGCACAAAACGCCTGCCGGATACAATCTTCCGCAGCCGTGAATATTCGTCCTGAGCCAGTTGAGGACCTGCTTGAAATCCCCCTTTTCCAGATCGCCCTCAACATCGGGCAACTCCTCCTGCATGGCCTTGAATAATTGAGCGCTGTACAGATTACCCAGGGAATAGGTGGGGAAGTACCCAAAACCACCCATGGACCAGTGAACGTCCTGCAAAACCCCCTCGGAATCGGAGGGTGGTGTAATGCCCAGGAGTTTTTTACACTCTTCATTCCAGGCCCCGGGAAGATCGTTTACCTTCAGATCGCCGGTAACGAGCCTTTTCTCCAGATTGAAGCGGAGCATAATATGGAGATTATAAGTGACCTCATCCGCCTCCACCCTGATCAGGGAGGGCTCAACGGCATTGATGGCCTGATAAAAACTCGCCAGTTCAACATCCGAAAGAGCTTCGGGAAACATCTTCTGTAAGACTGGGTAAAAATACTTCCAGAAGGGAAGACTTCTTCCGATCAGGTTTTCCCACAGCCTGGACTGGGATTCGTGGATGCCCATTGAGGTGCCGTCCGCCAGCAGGGTATCATGCAGTTCTTTATCAATTCCCAGCTCATACAGCCCGTGTCCGCCTTCATGGATTGTTCCGAAGATACCGGTATTAAAAAAGTTCCGGCTATAGCGGGTAGTCAGGCGAACATCGGAGCTTCCCAGGGTGGTCGTGAAGGGATGAGCGGAAACATCGAGCCTTCCCCGCTCAAAATCATAACCCATTGCCTCTAAGACCCGAAGACCGAATTCTTCTTGTTTTTTCAGATCGAAATCCCGCTTGAGAAATCCGACCTCGATCTTCCGGCCCGAGCCGGCAATCCGGTCCGCCAGGTCTTTCAATCTCTCTTTAAACCTCGCGAAAATGGACTCCAATTCCGAAGTCTTCATCCAGGGCTCATATTCATCGAGCAGGGGGTCGTAGCGGTGCTCCTGGTAACCCAGGCATTCGGCTATTTCAATAACGAGCCCCAGGATCGTCTCCAGGTGGGGCGCAAAGATGGAGAAGTCCGATTCTTTCCTGGCTTCCACCCATTTTATCTGGGCAATAGCGGTCTGTCTGGCCATATCGGTGACTATTTTTTTCGGTATTTTTATTTTTCGCTTGAACCGCCGGGAAAACTCCCGTAAAAAAGCCTGGCCGGAGGCATGGAGGCCGACGTGCCGCTGCGGCCATGGAGGGCCGAACCAGCG
>CAZERV010000083.1:0-13731 GCA_964514815.1 uncultured Spirochaetaceae bacterium
CAATCGCGCTGCGTTACGATTTCGTCGCTTGGCAACCAACCGGATAGGCATACTTTCTTCTTCCCGCCGACCTCTATAAACGCAAATTTTTTTGGCCTGGTAAACTTAATGGCATTGGATAGAAGATTTATCAAAACCTGGCGGAGCAGCGTTTTGTCTCCCGAGCAAGGCGGAGGCGACTTCATATTCAATTGAACTATACGGCCGGCAATATTCGCCTTAAGCTCTTTAAATACATCCCTTGCCAGCTCTTCCATGTTTATCTCGGATAATTTCACCACTTTCCGCCCCATCCGAGAGAATGCCAGCAGATCGTCGATGATCTGCCCCATTTTCTTCGTATTTTCCCGCACAATGTTCAGGAGCCCTTTACCTTCATCATCGAGACGGTGGTGGTAATCTTCTAAAAGAATTCTAGAAAAACCCATCGATCGCCCTGAGCGGCACGCGCAGGTCGTGGGAAACCGAATCGCAAAAAGACCCCATCTCTCTATTGGCATCTTCGAGCACGGCTGTGCGCTCTTTAACCCGGCAGTCCAGCTCTTCGTTTAGTTTCTTGATCTTCTCTATCGCTTGATTCTTTTTCGTGATATCCAAACCGACGGCCCAGGAGACCCAGCCCGGGATCGGGAATCGGCCAGAGATATCGGACCAGGAAACGGTCCTAACGGTTCCATCTTTACAGGTCATACTCAATTCCCGGTTACGGTAGTCATCTCCCGGCCTTTCTCCTGCGGTCGATGCCTTCCGTCGCAACTCATCCCTGTACTCAGCATCCGGATATAAAAGTTCGAGCGCCTTGGGATTATCAACGATCTCTCCGGCGGTATAACCGGTCACTCTTTCACATTCCCGGTTCCAGGTTATAATGTTGTTATTTTCATCCAGGGCGTACATCATGACCGGCATGTTCTGCACCATTTCCCTCAGGCGCTCCTCACTTTTCTGCAGCGCCTGCTCGGCCACTTTGCCGGCGGCACGAGTGCGCAGTGAAGTAATGCCATAGGCCAGGTCCCCGGCCAGTTCATGCATTAAGTCCACTTCCTGTTTATTGAAGGCGTCAGGTTCCGGTGCATAAATATTTATAGCGCCAAAAGGTTTTTCATCGGCTATCAGAGGAAGAGCAAGGTCTCGATAGCCGGGTGCGACTGCTAATAGTTTTCATCAATGTTGAAAACAGTATCAATTATTAAGTACGGACATTTATATCCCAGAAATCATTTTGCTCGAGCATTGGGTAATGTTTCCTGTTCAGGGTCCAGAGTTTAAGGCCATTTTCCCGGGTAGCGGCAAGAGTAATACCATGCGATTTCCCGAACTGTCTCATAAACAATCCTGCCGTTTCTCCGATAGGGATAAAAGCCTCCATAAGCTCTTTTGTCCTCAACAGCTCGTCAGGCCGCAGGCCGGCGAATATCTCGGCAACCTGGATAGGGGTTCGGTATCGACAATTATCAAATTTTTCTGTCCTTTCGAAGAGAGCCGATATATTCATCGACATCAAAGGTTTCATCTTTTTTCAAGCCGCGAGCCCTGTCCGCCGAGGGTTACAACCTGAAAGATTAGCTTATTGCCTCATTCAAAATTCTACCTGAAAGATTATTTGACATTCCGGAAAAAAGTGTTTATTATCAGATTGAAGTGTTTACTTCAAGGAGCAGATGTGGGCACGGTAACTGCCAAACAACTGAAACAAAGAACCGGGGAGATCATAAAGAGAGTCAGAACAGGAGAATCCATTACTGTTACCCACCGGGAAAAACCGGTAGCGATCATTCAGCCTGTCGTTGAATGGCAAAAAAAGGGCCCGGAAGGGATAAGCTTATTCAGTGAAGCCTGGAAAAGTATAGAAAAATCGCTCGAAGAGACAGAACCCGAGTTCAAAGATTGGCAGGAGGCTGAGAATTGGATTCGAGGCAGGAGATAGCTCTCATCGACACCAACATTTTTATAATAGACCTTCGCTATAAAAGGGATATTCATTTTAAAAGCAATCGCGCCTTCCTTGAATACATTGCTCAAAGCAAAAGAGGTTTTACAACTATAATCAATTTATTAGAAATTTGTGGGATTCTCTCTTTTAATCTCAGCGAAAAACAGCTCTTTGAGCTGTGGCACTATTTCTACGATAAATACAAAATAACGGTCTTACCTTCAGGGGACATGGAAAGTAACTTCCCGGCGGTAAAAGTGAAAAGAATTTTCGAGCTCTTAAAAAAGAGGCTATCCTGCGGAGATGCCTTGATGATAGCCGTAGTCGAAAAACATCTATCATTTATTTCTACAATAGTCACATGGGATAAAGATCACTTTCTGGGAAAATTTTCCGGCACCGTTCTTACCCCGGAAGAATATCTGGAATAACCGTGGACCTGGACACCCACCGGGGCGCCTGCCTCATGGTCTTGAACACTGAGATCCTGCGGGGTAGCCTGGAGACAGTATAAATTTCGCAAGGGAGGAAAAACATGAAGAACCTGGTCGTTGTGATTCCCACTTACTGGTCCAGGAAAGCCGGCGAAGCCGGGCATCCCGAAGATTCCATCTTCGATCACCCCACCCCTATTGATGGAGAGGGAACCCTGGGCAGATGCCTTGATAGCCTGAAAAGCACAACCTCCCATACATTCAAGGTTCTTATCATTGCGGCGCCGGTTAATCCCTCCCTTTCAGAAGCGGTGGAGGAAAAAATCGAGCTGATCATGGCTCCTTACCGAAAGAACTATCCGATCGGTATGTTCGGACCGTCCGACCTGGCCCTGCTCAAGTCCCGGCTCGAGGAAAATGGAATGGATCCCGGGCTCGTCGGACTTGACGCTTACGCCAGGGTCAGGAACTGCCAGCTCCTGGGCTCAGTCCTCCTCAATGCCGATCTTATCGCCGCTATCGACGATGATGAGGTGGTGCCGGCCGACTACCTGCAGAAAGCAACGGATTACGCCGGAAAAAGGCAGGAAGGAAAGAGGATAGATGGGGTGGCCGGAATCTATCTTGACCGGAACGGGGATTATAAGATAAAAGAAGCAGCCGGGGCTCGCGGCGCCGCCAATCTTTTTGCCAGGAAGGCGGCCCTCATGAACGACGAGTTTTCTTCCTATATGTCCAGACCCGGCAGGCTGGTGGAGACCGCGGTAGCCCTGGGGGGAAACATGGTGTTTACCAGGGAGCTCTTTATGAGCGTGCCGTTCGATCCCGGCATAACCAGGGGAGAGGACATCGACTATCTTTTAAACTCCAGGATGCTGGGGTTCAACTGGTTCCTGGACAGGGAGCTTTCCATCACCCATCTTCCTCCCGCCCCTTCGGAAAATGCCCCACTCAATACATCCGGGTATGCGAAGCTGCAGCAGGATATTATTCGCTTTATCTACCAGAGAGAAAAGATAAGACTTTCTGCCGGGATCGCCGGGTTTAAACATTTAATACCAGAGGATTTCGGCTTCTACCCGGGAGAGTTTTTTAAAGACGACCTCGAGGAACAGGCCCTGGAGGCGCTCAAGAAAACTAGACCCCGGGATGCGGATGAGCGCTTTTTCCCCGAGCCTGAAAAGCTGATGGAATCTGCCTGGCAAAGGGCGAGCAAGGCCGGGGAATTCCCGGCTTTTCGGGAAAAATGGAGAAAGTTGACCGGACTTTTGGAAAGCGACCCGGTGTTGAAGGAACGGATACGGAAGAAGTTTTAAGCGGAGTCGAAGCCCCACTACCGTTTGCCAGGCCGGTCCGAGGAAGCGGAAGCTATATCCCGTAATCCACGGACGGCGGCAGCCGCTTGCGGAAGTTATAGCTCGTATTCTCCCGGCCGGCGGTCTTCAAGCAGATCGTTCAATGGAGTCACCTTTTTATTCAGGGCCTCAGCCGGATCGATATCTACGATGATGAGGGCCTCATCTTTTTCAGGGGCTGAGGCCAGAATCCTGCCGTCCGGAGCCGTAATCTGGCTGCAGCCGGTGTAATGCAGTTTCTTTCCTGCCCTTTCCTCCATGCCAGAGCGGTTTGCCAGTACCCAAAAAACTCTATTTTCCAGAGAGCGCACCCTGGTGGTAAGCTGCCCGTACTCGGGCAAGACGAGATTGGAAGGATGGCAGACAATCTGAGCGCCAACCAGCGCTAATGACCTGGCCGCCTCGGGAAACATGTGGTCGAAGCAGACCAGGAGGCCGATCTTCACCCCGGCCGCTTCAAAGGTGGGAAAACCCAGATTTCCGGACTTAAAGAAACGCTTTTCCTCATTAAAGAGGTGCATCTTCCGGTAAACCCCGACGATGCCTTCCGGGCCGACCAGGACGGCGCTGTTGTAAATGCCGCTGTCGGCCTTTTCCGGCAGACCGGCGGCAAGAAATCCACCCATCCTGCGGGCCACGGCCTGCAAACGTTCAGTAGTTGGGCCCGGAACCGGTTCCGCCAACCTTTCTAATTCCTCCCGGCCGGTAAACAGGTAACCGCTTGTCGCCAGCTCAGGAAGGACAACCAGGTCCGCTTCCGCTTTCCCCAGACCGTTTTCTATCCGGCTCAAATTCTCTTCCACTGCGCCGAACTCCGGGACAAACTGAAAAAATCCTATTCTCATGCCGGCTCCCTGGTAATATTCAAGCATATCCTCCTCCGGGCTGCAAGCCGGTGCTTCATTTCTTTGCGGTCTCACGCCTTTCTTCCCAGGAACGATAATAAGGAGACAAACGATTTGCCGGGCAGCCCGATCAGGCGCATGACAAACCGGTCAATGGATAAAGGCAACCACCCCTTTTTCCCCAGTGGCAAGAGCGGCTAAGGGGAGACTATCTTTCCGAACAGGAGCTTGCCTGACGGTGTTCCTCACATTTATTAGATAAATCCCAGTTGTTTAGGCATAGCTAATTTACTAAGAAATCCCTTTTCTATCAATCTCTTTCGGCTGTTTTACCACACCACCTGTAAATTGTATCTTCCGATTTCAGCATCAGCGCTGAGAATCGGCAGGCCTTCCAACAACCCTTGAGAAATCAATAGGCGGTCGAAAGGGTCTTTATGGTAATCAGGCAGATTAAAGACAAAAAGGGCATGATCCATACTGATGGGCAGGACAAGGAAGCCGTTACGCCTGATCTGCTCCGGAATATAATCTTCCGGGTGCTCAGGCATATCCAGCCGGCCAAGCTTTGCTTTAATGGCTATCTCCCAACCAGAAGCGGCGCTGATATATATCTCATTTTCCCCGTCGCTGATTATTTCCGTGGCCCGGGGAGACAGTTTCGGACTTTCAGTAATCCACCAAAGGAAAACGTGGGTATCAAGCAAAAACTTCATTTTTCAAATTCTTTCAAGTATGTTTCAGGAAGGGGGGCATCAAAATCATCTGAGACAGTTATTTTACCCCTGGCGCTTCCAGGCAGGCGTCTTTTTATCCTGCCGGCTATGGGTACCAGACGCGCAATAGGTTTCCCGGCTTTGGCTATAATAATCTCCTCTCCCTGACAGACCCGGTTTAAGAGTCTGGATAAATGCGTTTTTGCCTCGTGAATATTTACCTGGACAGACATTCACTTCCTCATGAGAAAAATAAACTAAGTCATAGACTAAGTCAAGGGGAATTTCCGTCACCGGATAATCCGACTAAAGCTCGACAGCCCTGCCTGTTCCGGCCGATTCGTAGCAGGCGGCCATATGGCCATAGGTGCCTATTTTTTTCCCCTTGTACTCACCGCCGAAGGCTTCCGTTTACGGCTAACTGTTCAGGCAAGGCCTCCTCCTCAGAAATTCACTGTGGCCACCGTTTCCCCGGTGAGCTTGAAGTGAGCGTATTCGAGCTTGGTGATGATATCTATATTATAAGGGCACCTGGGCAGGCAGTCGCCGCATCGCGTGCAGGCATCGCTTTTAACGCCCAGACCCAGGTAGGCTTCCCTGGCCTTCTCCTGGTCTTCGAACCAGAATCTCAAGCGGTCCCGGAGCGCAAACTCGGGCATGGACCTGATCTTCCAGTCCCTGAGCTGCCTGTCGTACCATCCTTCGTAGAGAAAGACAGCGGGAATGTCGATCCCTTCCGGGCAGGGGAGGCACTTATTGCAGAGCCGGCAGACATAGCTTCCCAGGACCGGATTTCGGGTAAAAATCTCTTCCTTCTCTTCTTCCGTCAGTGGCTTAAACTCCCGGGCTATCTTCAAATCCCTCTCCAGCATTTCAGGCGTGTTGAATCCCACGGCCAGGACATCGATCGGCAGGGAGAGCGCATACCGCAGGCTTTCTTCCGGGTACTCCCACAAGAGTCCGTCGGCCAGGGCTTTCATGCCTATCACGGCCTTACCTTTCTCTTTAGCCAGAGGAAGGAGCTTCTCCTCCGTGTCCGGAAAATTAAAGCGGTCAAAGAAGTTAAACCCGGTCATGACCGCATCGAGGTGCTCTTTCCCCCGGACGGCCTCGATGAGAACATCCGGCACCCCGTGCCCTGAAATTCCTATAAACCTGGTCTTCCCTTCCTTTTTTGCCTCGAGAAATGCTTCCAAAGCGCCGCCTTCACCGTAAATCTGCTCCAGGTCCGCCTCCGATTGGACATGATGGAAGATGAGGAGGTCCACATGATCGGTGTTGAGGAGCTTCAGGCTTTCTTCGATTGTCTGCCGGGTATTCTCCCGGTCCCGCGGATGGCACTTGGTGGTCAGAAAACAGTCTTCTCTCCTGTCTTTCATTACCAGGCCTATCTTCCGCTCGGATTCCCCGTCTCCGTATTGGGGAGCGGTCTCCACATAATTACCCCCGGAATCGAGGTACTTATTGATCAGAGAGACCGCATCCCGGTCGGAGATCTCCAGCAGGTGAAATCCGCCCAACCCCAAAACGGATAATTCTTCCTCCGTTTTTCCGAATCTTCTCTTTGGCAGAGACATGTCCAACCTCCTTTTATTCCGGGGATCTTACTCTTTCACCGCGCCCATGGCCAGGCCGGAAACGAGCCTCTTTTCGATCAAGTAAAAGAGCACCAGCACGGGGATCAGGGCCAGAAAAGCCGCCGTAGTCAGGAATTCCCACTGGGTGGACCAGCGGCCGACGAAGTTATAGAGGGCGATGGTGAGCGGCATCTTAGTTTGGGATTTCATGAAAGAGAGGGCGAAGAGAAACTCGTTCCAGGCGTAGATAAAGGTGTATATCATGGCCGTAACCAGGCCGGGCGCGGCGATGGGGATCATGATCCTGGTTATGGTCTGGACCCGGGTGCAGCCGTCGATGAGGGCGGCCTTTTCAATCTCATCAGGAATGGATTTGAAATAGCCATTCATCATCCAGATGGTGAAGGCGATAGTAAACACGGCATTGGCGATAATCAGCGATAGATAGGTATTGAGCAGCTTCAGTCCGGCCATGATCTTGAAAAGAGAAATTACCACGATGACCGGGGAAAACATCTGGATAATGAGGAAAAGGTAGAGGATGAATTTCCGGCCTACGAACCTGAGCCTGGCCACGGCGTAGGCGGCCGGGACCGTTAAGAGGGTGTTTAATGCGGTCGCCCCAATAGCTATAAGAAAACTGGCCTTGAAATAAATCAGCAGGTCGTATTCCTGCCAGACGGTTACCAGGTTTGAAAACATCAGCTTCTTGGGAATCCAGTAAGGAGGCGACTTATAGACTTCCTTGCCTGATTTGAGCATGGTCGAAAGCATTACAAAGAAGGGGAAGAGCAGGAAGAACAGGAGAATGATAGTGATAATGACTGCGAACGGCTTGCCGCGGTTCTTCCATTTCATCAGGACTTTTCCTCCCGGAAATAAAGCCGGGAATACATGATGCTTACCGCGGTCAGTATCAGGAAGGTAATGACCGCCATCACGGCGGAGCGGCTGAACTTGAGCCATTCAAATCCGTTTTTATAGATGCCGGTGATCAATATGTCCGTGCTGCCTGCCGGACCGCCCCTGGTGAGGATGTAGATCGTATTGAAATCGTTGAAGGTCCAGAGCGAGGAAAGGAGAGTGGCTATCAGGATGATGTGCCGGATGCCCGGGATGGTGATGAAGAAAAATTTCTGCTGCCAGTTGGCTCCGTCCATATCGGCCGATTCGTAGAGATCTGTTGAAATGGACTGCATACCGGCCAGGAAGACCAGGGCCATGAAGGGGATCCCGATCCAGATATCGACCCACATGGTGGCGGTAAATGCGGGCAGGGGATAGCCGAGCCAGACCGGCGGATCGGGCCAGAGCCCGGTTACTTTTAAGGTGTGGTTGAGCAGGCCGAACTCATGATGATAGACCCACTTCCAGAGCAGGGCGCTGATGGGCACCGCGGAGGCCCAGGGAATGATGAAGAGCAGCCTGGCCACTTTTCTGCCCCGGTATTCGACATTGAGAAGCAGTGCGATGAGCAGCCCGAACAAGGTCTTCGCGGCCACGCCGGTAAAAGTCCATAGGATCGAACGCCCCGTTATCTGCCAGAACTCTCTGTCCTGCAGGAGCTCGATAAAGTTGGCCAGTCCGGCAAAACTCTTCAGCATGCCCAGCTTGTTGGTCCTGAAAAAGGCCATCAGGAAAACATAGACGATCGGGTAGAACATGAAGGCTATGAGCACTACGACCGAGGGCAGTAAAAGAACATAGGCCAGCCTGGCCTCCGGGTTCCAAAGCCGGCGCTTAAGGGTCAATCCGCTGTCCGACAACCATCACTCCTCTTATGCAGGTTTTAACGTGTCAGGCACAAGGACCCCATCGGTCCCCGGCTTCCCGGAAAAATGTTTCTTACATTCCTCTCAGCTTGTCGATCTTGTCGGCCGCCTCATCGAGGGCTTCCTTCGGAGTCTTCTGGCCGAGGAAAGCCTTGACATTGGCATCCCAGATAATATCGGAGTATTCGGCCCAACCTTCCATCAGGGGCCAGCCCTTAGAATTCAAGGCCGCTTCTCCCAGAGTCTTATAGAGAGCAGTCTGGAACGGGGGCAGCTTGCCGGCGGAAATGGTTACCGGGGGGAACCCGACCAGCTCATCGAACCTGGCCTTCCACTCATCCTGGTAGAAGAAATCGAGGAATTTGCCGGCCGCTTCCTTGTTCTTGGAGTTCTTCAGGATGGCGATGGAGTCGGTGATGATCAACGGGGTGGATTTCTGGCCCGCGAAGCCCGGGATCTGGGCATACTTGACCTTAAAGGTCGCCCCGGCATCCTTCATGGCCGATTCGACCCAGGCGCCGATCATGACGTAGGCTCCCTTTCCGCTGTAGAAAATCGGATGGATATCCATCCTGTCCAGCGAGAGATAGCCGTCCGGAACGAGCTTGTCTTTGTTGGCCATTTCGGTCATAAAGGTCAGGGCTTTAACCCCTGCCGGGGAATTAATGGTGCATTTTCCGAAACTGCCGTCCGGCTTGATCTCAAAGAAATACCCGCCGGCTGCCAAAAGGTGATAGGCGAAATCGGTCAGCTCGGTATGCTTCTTGCCCGGCATTATCAGGCCGTAGACATTCGGCGGATTGTTTACCCGCTTCGCCTCTTCCCTGAGCTCTTCCATGGTAGCCGGGACTTTGTTGGTGATCTCCGTATTGAGGACGAGAATTCGCGCCCCCGCGGCCACGGGCAGGCCCATCAGCTTGCCGCCGATCCTGGCCTCCATAGCGCCCGGGGCGATGTTATCCAGGGTCGATTTGCTCAGGTACTGGGTCACCTCATCCACTGCGTCCATTTCCATGAGCTCCAGGAGCCAGCGGGTGCCGATTACACTGAGCTCGGGCGGTTCGCCGCCGGCCATGGAGGTGGTCAGCTTGTCGTGCATCAAGTCCCAATCAACCGGCACAATTTCCACCTCGATATCGGGATGCGCCTCATTAAAGGCATCCTGCAAACCGGCCCGGAACTCTTCGGTCAGGCCGTCGTACAAAGCCCAGAAGAATGTAACCCTGGCTTTTTCGGCCTCCTTCTTTTTGCAGGTCGTCAAAGTAATTGCTGTAAGAGCAATTACGACGATGAGTATCGAAAGCCATGCTTTTTTCATCTTCTACCTCCTTTATATCTTAAAATAATTGCCACGAAGGGCATAAACAATTCTATGTTTAAGGAAAGAGTTTTGTCAAGAATTAATTTCTTTTTCGGACCCGGTTCCTCGTCTGTAATCTTTTAATATCTCCCCGAGAGGGTCCATCTCTTCCGCCGCATAGCCCAGGTGAGCATGGCGGCGCCAGCCTTCGGCATATTCAAATAGTTCAGACATTCTGCCCACCTCCTTCGACATCTCCTTCATGGCAATCAAATAGGCATCCAGCCCCTGGCTTTCATCCAGCCAGCTCTTCTGGCTCGCATGAAAGGCGAGCATCTCTTCCTTGCTGTCAATGACCTTGCCGATATCGATATAGAAATCGGGCACAATCTTCCTCCGCAGGCCGTCCGTCAGGCCGTAAGGGAGGGCGTGGTAGAGGGTAATGTCCTTCTGAATAGCCTGCACAGGCGGGAGGGAATGGTAATTGGGCATGCCCCGGCAGAAAGCGGCGGTGACCCCGATCCTGGCCGTATTCATGTGGTCTTCCATGTAATCTTCCGGGGAAAGAAGGAGCATAATATCCGGCTTCACCCGGCGGACCACGGCGGTGACCTTTCTGATCAGGTCCTGGGTATAAAAAACCTCGAGATCGTCAACCAGGCTCTCATGAAAGGAAGCCCCCAGGTAGGCCGCCGCCGCTTGAGCTTCCCGTCTCCTTATTTTCATTATCTCTTCGGCGCTGTGCTCGGTGGTCCCGCAATTTCCGCTGGCCAGGTTCATATAATGGATCTCACAGCCGGCCTCTTTTAAAAGAAACAGGGTGCCGGCCATAATGAACTCGATATCGTCCGGGTGGCAGCTCAGGGCAAAGATTATTTTTTTCATTTAATGCATTTCCGCATTACAGGTGCCGATACCGGGGCGGTAATAGTTGAACTGGACATTCGGATGATCCGCCAGCAGGGACATGGGCACCGAGGAGTCCGGCATCTTCTTAGAGATCATGAGTGCCGTCAGCCTGAGGCCGAAGGGATTATCGTGCCAGCCCGGATGCCAGATCGAGACCTTCTCTGCCTTCCAGGTCTCGACCGGGCCGACGGTTATGGCCTGGGAGGGTACGTTGGAGACCACCCCGCCCCCGGAAGTCCTGGCGTTCTGAATCAGGGTCATGGGATGGAGTTCCACGATCCGGGCACCCAACTTCCCGTACTCATCCGGGCTCGGGGGATTTTCCCTGTACTTACCCTCTCTCCTGGCCGGATCGTTAAAAGCCCAGTGCTTTACCTCTCCCTGGCCGCCCTGCATGATCAAGCAGCGCGCCTGGTCAAACGATTTCGAATACTCCTCTATATTGTCCGCCCGCAGAAAATGAACGTTCTCATCCGGCATCCTCAATTCTTTTCTTATCCTGTTGAAGCAGAGCTCCAGGTCGGCTTTGGCGAAACTCATTGGGTGGGCGATCGGCACTTCCTTTCCGTTCATGTACCACTCATCCATTCCCCAGAAGTGCCCGCTGCGCACGTCGATTTCCAGGTCATTGACAATCCGGGCCGCCAGTGGGAGCTGCTCGGTGGGCCCAATGGGCCCGCAGATTCCGGCCGGCCGGTCGGCCGTGGCCTGCCGCCAGGACCAGACATATTCCAGGGCTTCGGCCGTAAAGAAGGACTCCAGGGTATCGTAAAACTTTACGGCAAAGCCCGGTCTGGCCAACTGCAGAAGGTCATCGGCGCTTAATCCGGCCGCCTCCGCCAATATTTCTTCATCCAGAGTGGTGTAGTCCCACCATCCCTCCGCCACTTTGCTCGGGTTTCTCATGCTCTCTCCTCTCCCGTCATTATCTACCTTGAAACTGTAGCCAATCGAGATTGATAAATCAAGGATAATCTACGGGCATAATAATTCCACCAAATCATTTCATGAAATGCCCTTAGATACAATCTTCAATTTACAGCAAAAGATGTAAAGGATGTGGTTAATAGCATAATAGATATGGGATTCGAAATCCGACCGGCTGTTTCATTTATAAAAGTCATCTATAAGCAAGAGCAATCGTCAGGGCTTTATTGAGCTTTTCTCCTTTTTGTTGTGGTAGGAAATCTTCCTGTCAGAGTATCGTATCAATTTCTAACAAGTTTTCAAGTATTCAGTAATCTCACCTGGCAGTTATGAGGGGTATGAACAGTCCCAGGCGTTACTCCCATAATTCGGGCTATTCCCTTTACGGATTTACCGCTTTTCTTTAACTTTATGACTTTAATTTAATTTTATGAAAGCTCTAAAGCGCGCTTCCCCAGGGCATCCAGTTCATTGATTAAATCGAGATGGCTGATCTTTAGCTGATCATCGCTTTTTAAAGAAATCAGTTTTTCTCTTTGCCCGGAGACGGAGGTGGTAATGATAGGATCGAAGAGAGTATTCTTATTTCTTGGAGAAGGCGCTTGATAGGATATCGGGGCCCAGCAGTACTTGCCTTTTGTCGCAACAACTTCGTTCGATCTTTCCAAGAAAGGCGATTCTCTGCGAGAAAACGATACACGGTTCTATCGGAAATCGCATCTATCCTGTCAGCGTAGCCTTCGATACTGGATATCAGCTCTCTCATTCGCGGTATTGACAAGCCGGGTTTTGCTTTTGCTGTCTACAGAATCTTCAGAGGAAGTTGTTTATCCTTCCATAAAGCAATAAAACGGAACATCAAAAACTCCTTTCTCGTACCATCCACAGTCCTTTTCACTCTACAAGACGGATATCAGAGAGAAAAGGTCGAGGTTTCCCCCTCTACACTTCACAATTTTGAGGCGACATTTTTCTTCGTTTTAGCCAACCCACACCCATTGGGGGGAATTGCAACAGTCAACCCGCACTCAGTGGGGGGAACCCTATGCTATTTTTCTTTACGTTGACCTCAAGGGGGAAAATAAATGATGAAAATGATCCTTACTTCTTCAGTAAATCAAGGATTTGTACTATATTTTACATATGAAAACCGCAAAACAAAGTGCTATTAAGGCCATTCGGACTCTTCCTGATGATTCAAGCTATGAAGATATTATGGAGAGGCTCTATTTTATGCAAAAAGTTGAAGCAGGGCTGAAAGATGTTGAAGAAGGAAGAATAATATCGCATGAGGATGTAAAAAAGCGACTTTCTAAATGGCTGAAGTAAAAATCGTATGGTCTGAAGAAGCCTTAAAAGATATTGAAGAAATTATATCATTCATTTCAAAAGATTCAGAACTCTATACGGTAAATTTTGCTTCTAAAATTATAAATGCTGTTGAAACATTGAAGGTGTTCCCTGAAATTGGAAGGATTGTACCTGAATATGGTGATCCCAAGATTAGAGAAATTATATACAGTAATTACAGAATTGTTTATTAAATTGAAGAGAGAGCAGTTGAAATTATTACCGTGTCTCATGGCAGTAAGCTATTGGAATAATGAAGAAGAGATTGCGGAAAAAATTACATGTCAAAGAGTTTGCAGAATACGGTATTGAATTTGAGATTATTGCAACTTCACCAATTAGAGAAGAAGCTTTCGTTAACTTAATGGAACAATTTGTAGAAGATTTTGTTGAAAGAAATGGGTTTTTTTGTGGTGGGGGCTGGAATCCAAAAAAGAAAACAGGCGGTTTTATTATTGAAATTGGTCGCAATGTTGAAAAGGTTTCGTATTATTTACCAAAATTGAAGAAATGGTTTGAAGAAAGAAATATTACTTTTGAGTTAACTTTTTCTAATTGTGATCTATGGTATCCTGAGAGGAAGATTGTGTAAGTGTTTTTCCGCCTAATGTCC